>JBFHGG010000004.1:0-67560 GCA_041583235.1 Halarcobacter sp. | reverse complement strand
GATAAGAGTTTGCTTCAATTGAATTTTTAGCTATGTTTTGAAGCTCTAAATCATCATTTAGAATTGCTATTTTTAAAATATTATCTATCATTTGTGATTGTGCACTTCTATATGCTCTATCATAAACTCCTGCTTCTATTTTGAATGCATCATCACTCATCATCCAAGTTTTATTTATATAGAATTTTTTTATTGCTTCTTTATTTAATTTTATGGCTAATTTTAAATATTGTTCTTCTAAAGTAAAATCATAAGCTTTTAATAAAGCTTCAATTAAAAAGGAATAATCTTCAAATAAAGCTTTTACTTTTGGTTTTTTATTTATTAGTCTTTGATGAAATAAAATTTCATCTATGTACAGATTTTTTATTAAACTATTTAAGAGCGTCTTTGCATTTTTAGCATTTTTTATATCTAATACATTTGCTTCAAACAATGAAGAAATATACATAGCATTCCACGAGGTTAATATTTTATTATCAATAAAAGGATACGGTTTTTTCAAACGCAATTCTTTAAAGATAGCTTTTATTTTCTTTAAATCCTTTGGAACTTCTTTATTTACCTCTTTTGATAAATAAACATTACTTAATCCACTATCAAAATTTCCTTCAAAACTTATATTAAAATACTCAAGAATTTTTTCAATCTCTTTTTCATCATAGTTTTTTTCTGCTAAAAAATCCTCTACTTCTTTATAATCAAAAACAAAATAAACACCCTCTTCTTTTTCTTTTGAATTAAAACTTATTAAACTATCTGCATCACTTGCACTATATAAAAGATTACTTTTTAAAAAGCGTTCACTTATAAAACTTATTATTTGATTTGCTATATTTTTATAAAACTCATCATTTGTAATTTTATATGCTTTTGAATATGAACTCAAAAGTTCTGCATTTGTATATAACATCTTTTCAAAGTGAGGAATTCTCCATTTTTCATCTACGCTGTATCTATAAAACCCACCTTCTATTTGGTCATTTATTCCACCATTTGCCATAGCTTCTAACATACTTGTAGCCAAATTTAGAGCATTTTTATTTTTATACACTCTATAAATATCCAATAAAGTATCAATAGTAGAAGCATGGGGAAACTTTGGTCTTTGAGCTATTCCTTTATATTTATGGTCAAAAGATTCATTTATTTCTTTGACAAAGAGATTTATTAAGCCTTGATTTAAATCTCTTTTCTCTTTTTTTGAATATTTATTCTCTTCTAAAACTCTTTTAATATTTTCTGAGATTTTATAAACTCTTTTTCTATCATTTTTAAAACTATTTTGAATCTCATTTAAAAGTTCTAATATTCCTTTTACTCCATACTTTCTATTTAATGGAATATATGTTGCCGCAAAAAAAGCTTTTCTCTCTGGAGTTAGGATTATTGTTAAGGGCCAACCTCCACTTTTTTTATTTACAAGATTATGAACATCTTAATAATATTTATCCACATGGGGCATCTCTTCTCTATCAACTTTTATAGAAATAAAATATTTATTTAAAATATTTGCTACATCTTTATCTTCAAAAGATTCTTCTTCCATTACATGACACCAATGACAAGTACTATAACCAATTGATAAAAAAATCATTTTATCTTCATCTTTTGCTTTTTTAAAAGCTTTTTTATTCCAAGCATACCAATTTACAGGATTATTTGCATGCTGTAGTAAGTAAGGGGATTCTTCATTTATTAAGCTATTTGTATGTTTTTCTTTTGCATTTATAGTTGTATTCATAATAATAAAAGATAATAGAACTTTAATAATCAATAAATAAAAGTTCTTGTTAGTTTTTTCTTTTAATAATGTATTCATAATCTAATCCTAATTATTCAATATTACTATTTTAGATAAGTACTCTTTAGTCTTAATTAAATAAATACCAAAAATCAATTTTTTATTTTCAATAAGTAGATATAATCAATTCTAATTTTTATTATAAAGAAGCAATAAAATATTATAAAGATTTAAAGGTTGATAATATTGCAGGATGGGAACTTCCTGAATTTTTAGAACTATTCTCAATAGATGTTATAAAAAACTTAATTAATAATATAGTTTATGAAATAAAACTCTCACTTTAAACAATCATATTGTAAAATACACAAATTTAAATTAGGTATCTTAATGAATAAACATATTATCGCGTATCAAGGAGTTGGAGGAGCATATTCTCATCTAGCTTGTAAAAATGAATTTCCAGAATCTGATGTAATAGCTTGCCAATCATTTCAAGAGGCTATGTCTTTAGTTGAAAAAGGCGAGGCAAACTTAGCTATGATTCCTGTTGAAAATTCTACAGCAGGAAGAGTTGAAGAGATTTATAGACTTATTCCAAAAATGGAACTAAGCATTATTGATGAGCATTTTGAACCTATTAGACACTGTTTGATTGGGCTTAAAGACTCAACACTTAGTGATATTAAATACGTATCATCTCATCCTCAAGCCTTAGCTCAATGCCTTGGAAATATTACAAAAAGAAATATAGAAGCAATTGCAAAATTTGATACAGCAGGGGCAGCACAAGAACTAGTACATATGAAAGACAAGGCTCATGCAGCAATTGCATCAAGTCTATCTGCAGAACTTTATGATTTAAATATTTTAGATGATAATTTTGGAGATCATCATGGAAATACAACTAGATTTTTAGTTCTTGGCAAAAACAATGAAATACCAGAATATATAGAAGATGAAAAATATATTACTTCATTAGTTTTTGAAGTAAGAGATATTCCTTCTTCTTTATATAAAGCCTTAGGTGGTTTTGCTACAAATGGAGTAAACTTAATAAAATTAGAGAGTTATTCACTTCCTGGGACTATGAAAGCTACTCAATTTCATATTGATATTGATGCACATATTGATGAAAAAAAATTACAATTAGCACTTGAAGAATTAACATTTTTTGCAAAAGATGTAAAACAATTAGGTGTTTATAAAAGAGATGATTATAGAGATATTATGAAGACTTTTAATAAATAAAAGTCTTCAAATTTTATTCTTCATTTACCCATATTTCTAATAAGTTTCTAGCAATTGCTATTTTATTTGGTATAGAAAAATTATATTCATTACTTCCATTTAAGACTTTTTTCATATCATCTTTATGAACCCAAATAGCATCATCAATCTCTTTTTCATCTAGTTTTAATTCTTGTTTTTTTGCTTTCATTCTCATTCCCACCATCAAAGTACTAGGGAAAGGCCAAGGTTGAGATAATAAATATTCTACATCATATCCTATTATTCCAGCTTCTTCAAAAAGTTCCCTTTTTGCTGCATTTTCAAAAGTTTCCCCCGATTCAACATATCCTGCAAGGCAAGAGTATCTATTTGCTTTAAATTTAACACCCTTACCAATTAAGCAATAATCCTCGTATGTAACTAACATAATAACTACAGTATCAACCCTAGGAAAATGCTCTTTTTTACAAGAAAGGCAATCTCTTTTCCATCCAGCCCTAGAAATTGTCGTTTTCTTTCCACAAGAGGAACAAAATTTATGTGTATTATGCCAATTTAAAACAGAGCAGGCTTGTGCTAATATTCCAAATTTATTTTCATTTATATAATCTAAGTTTACAAACTCCCTTAAAGATATTTTACTTAAGTTTTTTATCTCTTTTTCTTGCACAGAAATGGTAAAATAAGTAATACCTTCAAAACTTCCTAAAAGTACTATCTCTTCTTTATTTAAATTATATTCTTGAATAGTTTTATATGAAAAGAAAGTTTTTTGATTTTTTTCATCTACAAGAATATCACTTGCATCAAAAAGTAAGAAAAGAGATTTTTCTGTTTTAATTAATTCTAAAAATTGCTTATTATCGTATCTAACTTCATCTAATCTATCTAAGGGATTTTGACTAAAATAAGGATATAAATTTTTCATATTTTCTCTTTTTTATTAAATTTTATATTTTTTTTATTAAAAAGATATAAAAGACACTTTTTACACACTCTGTTTTAATATACTAATATTTCATAAGTAAACATAATATACAAATATCCCTAGTTTGTAATTAGTTGATTTATATCCCTCCTTAATAAAAAGGAAAAGATTTACATCCCCCTCTTTTCCTTTTTTACTTTTTGTTTATTTATTTCCTCAAAAATTTTAAAGCTGTAGCTATAATATCATCATCATCTTTACTTGGACTTTTTATTGTCTCTTTTGTTTCATCTGCTTTTGTGAATGTTACATTCATTTCATAGGAACTTACTGTTTTTATAGCTTTTTGTATACTTAAAATTTTTATTAATATTAGTTCTAAAAACTGTTTTGTTGGAGTATCTGGTTTCCCAAATCTATCTTCCATTTCTTCTTCTATTTTATATACTTCTTGTTTATCTTGAGCCTTTGAAAGTCTTCTATAAAGTTCTAATCTAACCCTATCCTCAACTATATAATCACTTGAAATATAAGCTGAAATAGCTAGTTTAATATCAACAGTTTTACTCTCTTCTTTTTTATCACCACTTAAAGTTGCTAATGCATCTTCTAACATCTTAAGATAAAGACCATAACCTATTTGTTTAATATGTCCACTTTGAGCTTCACCAACAATATTTCCACCACCTCTTATTTCTAAATCTTGATGGGCTAAAGCTGTTCCGCTTCCTAGATATGAATTTGATTCAAGGGCAAGAAGTCTTTTAATTGCATCATCAGTAATTGTTTTTTTATCCTCAACAACGTAATAACAAAAACCTTCTTTATTACTTCTTCCAACTCTTCCTCTAAGTTGGTGTAAATCTGCAATTCCAAATCTATCAGCTCCATCAATAATAATTGAGTTTGCATTTGGAAGGTGAATTCCTGATTCAACTATTGAAGTAGCTAAAATAATATCAAACTCTTTATTATCAAATCTATCTATTATATTTTCAGCTTCCGCTGGTTTGATTTTTGAATGAAGAATTTCTACTTTTATATTTGGAACTATTTCTTCTATATCAGCTTTTTTTGCTTCAATTGAAGCAATATTATTATGCACATAGAAAAGTTGTCCACCTCTTCTTTTCTCTCTTAAAACAACTTCTTTGATTAGTTTATCGCTGTACTCTTTTACATAAGTTCTAACGCCTAATCTCTCTGTAGGAGGAGTAAGTAAAGAACTCATACCTTTTAATTTTGATAAGGCTAAATTTAATGTTCTTGGAATTGGAGTAGCACTCATAGAAAACACATGAACATCATCTCTTAACTCTTTTAGTTTTTCCTTTTGCTTTACTCCAAATTTATGCTCTTCATCAATAATAACTAAGGCTAAATCTTTTGTTTTAACAGAAAGTAAAGAGTGTGTTCCAATTACTAAATCTAAAGTCCCTTCTTGAAGAGCTTTTTTAATTTCGTTTTTCTCTTTTGTCGATGATTTTCCATCAAGCTTAGCCATTCTAAGTCCATAAGACTCAAATCTTTTTCTCATACTTTGATAATGTTGTGAAGCTAAAAGAGTAGTAGGACATACAAAAAGGGCTTGGTATTCATCTAAAACTGTGGCTAAAATTGCATTCATTGCTACTTCTGTTTTTCCAAAACCAACATCACCTGAAAGTAATCTATCCATTACTCTACCTGAATTTAAATCTATAAATATTTCTTTTACACTTCTAGCTTGATCTTTTGTATATTCAAAACCAGCTTCATGTACAAACTTTTCTAACTCTTTTTTCTTTGTATTGATTTTAATACCATTTACAAGCTCTCTTGCTGCAGCTAGTTTAATAATATCATTTGCAATTGCAAAAAGTTTCTCTTTTACCTTATCTTTTAACTTAGCAAAAGAGCCTTTTCCTAGCTTATCAACAATTGCATATGAATTTCCATCAGCAACATATCTATCAATTAAATCGATATTCTCAACAGGAAGTAAAAGTTTATCTTCTCCTGAATATTGTACAACAACAAAATCTCTTTTTGCACCCATTACAACAACAGGTTCTATTCCTTTATATTGTCCAATACCATGAGTTTCATGAACTACAAAATCTCCATTTTGTAGTTCATCAAGCACAAGTCTAACTTTCTTTTTTCTTCTTTTCTTAATCTCTTTATTTAAAGAAATAATAACTTCATTATCACTTACAAGATTTAAAATATATGATTCAAATACATAATTTATACTCTTATTTGCAAGATCTAAGTCAAAAGCTTTTACTTTAGCTTCTGTTGAAGAAATAATAGTTATTTTTTTGCCTTCATGAAAAGAGATAAACTCTTTTACATTAGCAGGTGCTATTTCTTGATAATCTTTTGCTGAGAAGATTTGAGGAGTTGTTAAAAATTTATCTTTGTTTAATCTTTTTTCTTCAAAAACATAAGCTTCATCTAATTCCTCAAGAGCATCTTTTGTAATAAATGAATTTAAATTTTGTGGTAAATACTCTCCTAAATCATTTAAATACCAAAATCCTAAAGAGTGAACATCTTTTATAAAAGCATCAGATTCTATTGTTTCTATTTGCTCATTAATTTCACCTAAAGACTCTTCATCTAAAGCTAAAAAAGCGGGAGTTATTTTAAAGCCTTCAAGCTCTTCTTTATCTGATTTTTGGTCTTCTATATCAAATTTTCTAATGCTTTCAACTTCATCATCAAAAAGTGAGATTCTATATCCAAACTCACTTCCTAAAGGACAAATATCGATAATATCACCACGAACAGAAACCTCAGCTTCACTTGTAACTATATCAACAAAATAGTAACCCCAATTATATAGTTTAGATTTAAACTCTTCAATATTTATAGTATCTGCAAAATTTATTTCAAAAGAGCTAAAACACTTCTCTTTTGGCATAGGAAAAGAGATTGTTCTAAGAGGTGCTATTAAAATCTTATTTTGTTTTTTATAGGAATAATATTCATTTAGAGTTTTTGTAATATCTTGAAGTTCTGTAGAGAATGATAATAAGTCATCTCCAAAATTTGCTCTAAAATCAGCTAAAACAAAGGACTTAAATCCTAAAAAAGAGATTATATCTTGAGCTTCTAAAGCTTGTTTATCATCATTTACAATTAAAAGTTGACACTCTTTTAATCTTTTTTCATCTTTTAAATTTTTTAAAAATTCGTAAATACTATTCACTATTAAGCTTCTTTATTCTCTTTAACTAGTTCAAATTCATTTGTAGTCTCATCATAATAATATGGGGGATAAGGAGTTTCATTTAATAAAAATACTAAATTTGCACTTTTGAAATTTGTTTTTTGTAAGCCCTTTTTAAAGACTTCTAAAATATAAGCTTTTGTAGCAAACATTGAAGTTGAAGACTTTGCTGTATATACGAAAGCCTCTTCTTCTACAATTTTAAAACCTTCTCTTTTTACATGCTTTTCAAGTTTTTCTTTATCTTCTAGTTTTTCTACCTCTAAAAGTACTAAAACTTCTATTTGTTCATTTTGTTTTTCCATTTATTAACTTCCTTAAATCTCATTATTTTTATATAAACTCTTTACCATTAATTAATAATTTATGTTTTTAGTATTTTTAATAGCAATTGTATTTAAATAAGCTTTAATTTGGGATTTAAAAAAGATAGAATTGCTCTAAAAACATCCCTTGATTCTAAGTTTGAAGAGCGAATAAACTCAAATAACTGAGCTTATTCTTTAATTAATTAAAAACTCTCCCATTCATCATCTGAATCATTTGTTGAACTATTTGCTTTAACTACTTTTGATGTAATAGGTGAAATAGGTGAAGCTTTTTTTATTACTTCAACTTTTTTTATAGAATTAGTCTCTTTTCTTGTGCTTGAAGATTTTAAATGCTTTTTTTCTTTTGAAATATCAATATTATTTTTTCCTTCAAACTCTTTCTCATTTGCATTTGATACAATATCTTTTGATAAAGTTGATGTTTCTAAGGCAATACCTTTTGTTTCATTTGCAACTGATGCATTTTTTTGTGTTTGTTGATCAAGAGAATTTATTGCATCATTAATTTGTACGATTCCTGATTCTTGTTCTTTTGAAGAGTTTGCAACATCTTTTATAAGCTCTATTGTTTTATCAATATTTGTATTTAGACTTTCATAGCCATGAATCATTTTATCAGCAATAGACTTACCTTCATTCGCTTTAATATTTGCAGTTTCAACTAAATTTTTAATCTCTTTTGCAGCTTCTGCTGATCTACTTGCTAGATTTCTTACTTCTTGTGCAACTACTGCAAAGCCTTTTCCTGCTTCTCCTGCTGTTGCTGCTTCAACTGCTGCATTTAATGATAAAATATTTGTTTGGAAGGCAATTTGGTCAATTACTGTAATTGCTTCATTTATAGAAGTAACTTGATTATTAATTTCATCCATTGCCAAGGTAGTTTTAGAAGCTAAAACCTCCCCTTCACTTGCTGAATCAGTTACTTGTTGTGCAAAATTTGACATTTGTGTTATTTTTTCTGTTGTAGAAGTTACATTACTTGTAATTTCTTCTAGGGCTGCTGCTGTTTCTTCTAATGATGCTGCTGCTTCATTTGAAGATTTATTCAAAATTTCTACATTTTCCAATAAAATATTTGAAGAATTATCCATAATTAAACCATTTTTCTTATTATCAATTAACATCCCCGTAATAGATTCACCTAAATAGTTTACACCCAGAGCCAATTTTTCTAAATGCTCTTTTATTCCATTCGTATCAACCTTACTTTTATAATTATAGTTTGAAAATTCATTTAATACTGTAAGAATATTTTTAATATTTTTTTCTAGATTATTTCCCATTTGATTGAGTACGTCTCGCAATTCATTTAAAGCAGGATTTTCAACATGAGTTGTTATTCTTTGTGTTAAATCACCTTGTTCAAACTCTCCTAAGACTTTAATTGTTTCATCAATTATTGCTCTATCCTCTTCTATACTTTTTTTAGCTTTAATAATATTATCATTCACTACTTTTGACATAAGACCAATTTCATCTTTACTATCTACATCTAATTCTTTTACATCTGAAGCTTCTCTATTTACATAATTAAAGAATCCTATTAATCCTTCTTGGAAATTATGAATTCTTTTTACTATTATATTATTTATCATAATAATGGCACTTAGTAAAACAAAGGCAAGTAGAGCTAGGGAAATCATTATAATTAAATTCCTTATGGCATTTGGTGTTTCTAAAACTTCTGCTTCATCTATTTCTGACATAATTGCCCATTTAAAATCATTTCCAACAGGAACAATACCGTATGAGGATAATACAGGGTTTCCATTATAATCAATTACTATTTCTGTATTTGACTTACCTTCAAGTGCATTATTACTAGCAACAGTAGATACTTTTGCATTGTTTGCAAAAGAGGCTTTTAAAGAGTGGCCTTTAGGGTCTAAATAACTATCACTTCTCATTAGTTTATCTATACCAACTAGATAATCCTCTTGAGTTTTACCATAGCCTTCTCTAAATTGCATTATTTCATTTATTGCACTATCACTAATTTGAAAAACTAAAATAGCAGAAACTTCACCTTCTTCAATAACAGGAGTTCCTAAAAACATTGCAGGCTCATTATTGCTAGGGGAATAAGGTTTCATATCAATAAAAGTAGTTCTTTTATTCTCTAAAGTTTTTGACCAAACTTGACCTAGTCCACTATTTTTTAAAGAACCACTTTTTAAATTTGCACCATAGTCAGACTCTTTTGCTGCTGTATAAACTACATGTCCGGTATCTGCCCTGATAACAAAAATATCATAATAACCGTATTCTTTCATGTACATATGAAAAAATGCTTCATGAGCTTTAGTCGCATCTTTAACGACAAATTCATTTACAGGAAATTTTCCTTGCTCTTCTATATCAACTAATTCATATGCATTATTTAAGTCATAAATTAATTCTTTTATATTTGAACTATTTGATAAAACATTTATATCTGCAATTTTTTCATTAAAAAACTCTTTTATTTGATTAGTTTTCCCTTCTCTATTTGAAGTTAAAACTGCATAATTTTGAGCTATCAGACTATTTTTTATCTCTTTTACTGAAAAAACTGTTAAAACAATTGTTAATAAACTTAAAGATATTATGATAAGTGAAATAAGTTTCACTTTTATTGACATGTTTTTATACATTTTATTGCCTTTTAATCTTAATTATAAAATTATAATTTTTTTTTGATTTAATACTTATTAAATTAAAAATTACAATTTTTATTATATAATAGGCTATTTTACCGCATATTACATGTGCTTTTATTTAAAAGCTATATCTCAATTTTTAATTAAATTTATATATCAATAATAATTAAAATATTATTTTTTATTTTAAACTATTTTATTAATGTTGAAACAAATCCAATTAGTCCACCAAATACTGCACCCCAAATAACAAGCCATCCTAAATGCTCTTTAATCATTTCTTGAACAATTTCTTTTACCATTTTAGGAGTTAATTCATCTAATCTTTTATTTACTATAGAACTTAGTTTTGCATGGATATCATCAGATAAATCATCTGATTTTAAAGCTTCACTTAATACACTTTGAAAAGCATCACTATTTGAAATATCCACAATAGATGCTTGTAATTTTTTTGTAAAGGGTTCTTTTAGTGGCTCTAAAGCTGCCTCTCCTCCAAACATTCCTAACATTCCACCAAAAGAGGATTCCATAACTGCTTCTTTTAAAGAATCATAAGCAGGGGTAAAATCTGTTTTATTTAATAATTTTTCAAAATCAACTGTGCTTTTTGCACTTGAAACTTCTTCTTGGAAAAACTTTTTTAGATTTTCAGCATTGAAAAATTGATTCATCATAAGATTATGAATTGAAATTTTAAATTGAGAAAACTTTTTTTCAATAACACCTGAACCATAAAGATAAGGAACTTTTTCAAAAAGCATATGAATAGCTAAAGTATTTGTAATAGCACCACTAAAAGCAAAAAGACCTATAGTAAAAAGTACATCATTATCATTTCCATAACCATAAGCTAAAAGCAAGATTGTAAGTATATTTGTAATATCTGATTTATTCATTTGATAAAACCCTTTTATAATTTGTAAAAAAGGATTTTATCATAACTTATGTAAAGAAAAAATCAGTCATTAATCTATATATAAAATAATCATTTACTTATCTTGTAACTTAGTTGTAATGAATTTTTTCTAAAATTTCTAATTCAAGGAGAATATATGATAGATGTGCAAAAAGAGATAGAAAAAAAATTTCCTAATATTGCAAAGAAACCAAATTTTTTAAATAAATCTCTAATTAAACTTGCTAAAAAAGTAGTTCATGAAAGTTCAATAAATGAATTTTTAGAAAAAAATTCCCATGCAAAAGGTTTTGAATTTGTTGATGCGGTTTTAGATTATTTTAATTTTGATTATACAGTTTCAAGTAATGATTTACAAAATATTCCAAGTTCAGGAAAAGTTGTAATAATAGCAAATCATCCATTAGGTGGATTAGATGCACTTTCACTTTTAAAATTAGTGGGAACAGTAAGAAGTGACGTGAAAATTGTAGCAAATGATTTTCTTATAGGAATTGATGCATTAAAATCACTCTTTATTCCAATAGATAACTATAAAATGAGACAATCAAAAAAGGATATTCAAGCAGTTTATGAGGCTTTAAATAAAGAACAAGCAATTATAATTTTTCCAGCAGGGGAAGTAAGCCGTGCTAGTGCAAAAGGGGTTAAAGATCCATCATGGAATAAAGGTTTTCTAAACTTTGCAATAAATTCAAATGCACCTATTTTACCAATTTTTATTGGAGGAAAAAATTCAAAAACTTTTTATACTATGTCTGTAATAAATAAAACTTTTTCAACTTTATTATTATCAAATGAAATGTTTAAGAAAAAATCTACAAATATAAATATAAAAATTGGAGAAATAATTCCAAATGAGAATATTAAGCCAAGAGGTTTAGATAAAAAATATTTATCAAACTTATATAAAAAACATCTATATGCTTTAAAAAAAGGCAAAAAATCTTTTTTTGTAACACAAAAAGCAATTGCTCATCCTCAAAAAAAAGATGCCTTAATTAAAGAATTGAAAAAATCTAAATTAATAGGTCAAACAGGTGATGGAAAAAAGATTTATTTATATGATTATGAAGATGATTCAATTGTATTAAAAGAACTTGGACGTTTAAGAGAGTTGTCATTTAGAAAAGTTGGTGAAGGAATTAATGAAAAAAGAGATACTGATAAATATGACATTTATTACCAGCATATTATTCTTTGGGATGAGAATGATTTAGAAATTGTTGGTTCTTATAGAATTGGAAATGGCGATTTTATATATAAAAATATTGGCATAAAAGGATTTTATTCTAATACTTTATTTAAATATCACGATAATTTCAATCCTTATTTAAAAGATTCAATTGAATTAGGACGTAGTTTTGTACAACCCAAATATTGGGGGACTAGAGCCTTGGATTATCTATGGTATGGGATTGGGGCATATTTAAAAACTCATCCTAATATAAAATATATGTTTGGTCCTGTATCCATATCAGGTACATTTCCAAGTGCGTCAAAAGATATGTTAGTTTTTTATTATTCTCATTATTTCTCAAATAAAGAAGAGATACTTGAAGCAAGAATGCCTTATCAATACTCTTCTCATATACTAGATTTAAAAAATAATTTTGTTTTAAATGATAGAAAAAAAGATTTTAAAATTTTAAAATCTACTTTAAATAGCATAGGAGTAACAGTACCAACACTTTTTAAACAATATTCAGATATTTGTGAAGAGGATGGTGTTAAATTTTTAGGATTTAATATTGATCCAGATTTTTCTGATTGTGTGGATGGTTTTATTCTTGTAAATGTAAAAAAGATTAAAGATAGTCAAAGAAAAAGATATATTGGAGCTTAGCTCTAATATATCTTAGCTTATTAATTAAAAGTTAGCTTCTTTCTTCTAAAAAATCTAACTTACACTCTTTAGTTTCATCAACTAAAGCTCTAGCAACAATATCATCTTCAACAATAATATGCTCTAAATGAAGAGATTTAAGCTCTTCTTTCTCAGTAAATCTTGTAACCTTTACTATTGTTTTAGTATTGTATGTTAAATCATCAATTACTTCACAAATTAAATGAACTTTTTCAGGATTATCAATTGCAACTATTACAGCGCAAGCATTTTTAATATTTACAGATTCTAAAATGTGCTTATGTGCTGCATTTCCAAAAATAATTGGTTCTTCTGCTTTATATCCCATTTCAAAGAACTTAAGATTATGCTCAACAATTATATACTCATGTCCATCAAGTCTTAAATTATGTGCTATTTCTTGTCCTAAATGACCAAATCCTAGTACAACTATATGTCCTTTAGTATCTTTATCAATATTATAAGTGTCAGGAATTAACATAGTATCTTCTCTTAATAACTTTGTTGCAACAGAAGACATATTTTTTAAAGCAATCGGGGTTAATATCATTGAAATTACAATTGTAACAATTAAAATTTGTGAATAAATTGGGTTAATTAAATTTTCACTTCTAGCTAGTTCTAAAATGGCTAAAGAAAACTCTCCTATTTGTACAAGAGAAACAGCAGTTTTAAAAGCAACTCTTTTGGTATCATTTATTCTGACTACACTATAAATAATAACATATTTTAAAATAAGTAATATAGGAAGTAAAATTAAAATTGTTAAAACATAATCTGCAATTACTTGAAAGTTTATTTGCATTCCAACTGTTATAAAGAACACACCCAATAATAAATTTCTAAAAGGTGTTAAATCCGCTTCAACTTGGTGTTTAAATTTTGTTTCACTAATCATCATCCCAGCAACAAAAGCTCCTAAAGAGTATGTAAAACCAAAATAATTAGCAAGATAAGAAGCCCCTATTGCAATTAATAATACAGAACCAACAAAAAGTTCATCTGATTTTGATTTTGTTACATGTTCAAAAAATGGTTCTAATAAATACTTTCCTGTAAAATATAGTAATGCCAATAAAATTATAGCAGCTATAGTTGTATGTAAAATTACAGAACCTATATCTGCTTTTCCACTATCTGCAAAAAGTGAAATCATTAAAAGAATAGGAATAACTGCAATATCTTGCATAATCAATATTCCTAAAACTCTTTGTCCATGTCGTTTTTTTATATCATTAGTTTCATTATATATTTTTAAAACTATAGCTGTTGAAGATAAAGATAAGGCTGCACCAATTATTAATGAAGTTTTTAATCCAAAATCTAAAATATACAAACAAATAAGTAAGACAATTGTTGTTGTAAGGATAATCTGTAAACTTCCTGTAAAGAAGACTTCCATCCTCATCCTTTTTAGATGTTCAATTGAAAACTCTAATCCTATTGTAAACATCAAAAAAACCACACCAAACTCTGCAATTTCTTTCAACTCATGGTTATTAACGGCCGAATGTAAACCAAAAGTATATGTAATTATAATACCTGTTACAATATAACCAATGATTGTTGGCAAATTAAATCTTTTAAGTACTAAATTTACAGTAATTGCAATAAGCAATGTCCAAACAATAATTCCTAACATTTTCTTCCTATTTTATAAATAATGCATTTGCTTATAACCTTCAACTCTTTTTTTATAAGCTGAATTAAGCATTGCATTTTTGTAATCTAAAAAATCAATTGCTAAACACTCTTGATTTCCTCTGCCTATTCTTCCTAAATACTGTACCAATCTACCATAATATGAGATTGGAGTTGCGAAGACTATTGTATTTAAATGAGGGAAATCTATACCTTCTCCAAAATAAGAAG
Organism: Halarcobacter sp.; assembly: GCA_041583235.1. GTDB lineage: Bacteria > Campylobacterota > Campylobacteria > Campylobacterales > Arcobacteraceae > Halarcobacter. The sequence goes on along the minus strand of JBFHGG010000004.1, from coordinate 52,806 downwards.
TTGTGGCCAAGATAAGGTTTTTCTTATCAACTAAACTCATTTTCTCTTCTTGTTCTTTTTTTGGCATACTCCCATGAATTGATACAAAATCTAAATCTTGTTCTTGTAATTTTTCTTCAAGTATATTTATATGCTCAATTCTATCGGTTAAAACTAAAATTTTCCTATTTTTATACTTTAGAATTTGATTAATTAATAAATTATTTCTTTCTTCATTTGTACAAAGCTCATTTATAAGTGTTGCATAATTATCTGCTTGACTTAAAAATTCACTTCTTACAATTTCTAATTTATTATTAAAAGTTCTTTTCTTTTTATGTTCGTATGCTATTTTTCCTAATTGTTGAAATAAAATAGGTTCTAATCCATCTTTTCTATTTGGGGTTGCACTAAGTCCTAAAATATATCTCCCAAAAAACTGTTTTACTATTAATTCAAAGGTAATAGCAGGAATATGATGACACTCATCTACTATTACAAAAGAGTACTGATTTATAATATCTGGATTATTTTTTAGACTTTGCATAGTTGCAACATCAATATTGCCATTTAACTTATTTTTACCTTTTCCTAAATAACCAATATCTTTTTTAGAATAGCCAAAGTAGTCTACAAATCTCTCTATCCATTGATTTAAAAGCATATTTTTATTTACAATAATCAAAGTGTTACAAGCACGAAGTTCGAACATTTTTGCACCAAGCAAAGTTTTTCCAAATCCAGGAGGAGCAACACAAATACAAAAATCATCTTTAGAAATATTTTCTATTGCTTTTTCTTGTTCAGCACGTAATTCAAATTTAATTTTTTTTGTTTCTATTTTTTTACAAAAAGTTTTATTTAAAATTTCAAAATCAACTGCATTTTCTAAAAGAAATGTTTTTAATAGATAAATTAATCCTCTAGGTATTTTTAAATATACTTCATCTTCTTCAAAGTTTTTTATTACTCTTGGAGTGTTATATAAAGGTTTTCGTAAGGAGAGTAATACTTTTATTTGAGGATTATCAAATGTTGCAAAGTTTTTTAATTTATTAATAAAACTTTTTGATAAATCTTTTGTTGGAATATATATAAAATCATATATTTTTATTTCTAATTTAAAAGCAGGAAAAACAATATCAGCAAATATAAGATTTGAATTATCAACTTCTTGAAAATTAATATATTTTAAAATCTCCTCTTTTGAGACTTTTTTGATATTTTGTAAAACACTCCATTGATCAGTATAAATTTCATTTGTAGATTCATTAAAAAAAACTGTTTTATTTTCATCTCTATATTTAAGATGAAGAGGTAATTCAATTGTATCACCTAGGTTTGCATTTGTCACAAAATCAGAAGAAGGATATAATTTTGCATTTATTTTTGATTTTTTTAAAATATATAAGGCAAACTTTCTTGCATCTTTTGTTAAACTCATTTCTTTAAAAAATATCCAAACCAAAATTTCATTATTTGAACTATACTCAAATAATGAATCAATTTTTAAACTATTTAACGTTCTTATTAAATAATTTACATCTTTTTTAGAAAGTTCTAAAACTATATATTTTGATTTATTATCTTCATTAATTAAATAAGAAGCTAGTTGTACTTGTCCTCTTAAATGTTGTTCAATATCATTATTAGTAAGGGTTAAGTAATCTTCCCCTTTAAAAGTTTTAGTTAATGGATAATAGCCTTGTTTTAAGCCATCTTTACTAATCCATTTTTTAGCAAAGATATCTTCTCTTGAAAAAAATAGAGTTTTAAAAAGCTCTATTTTTTCATTCTTTGATAGTTGTTTATTTTGTTTTTGTATTAATTGCGATTCAAGATGTTTAATCTCTACTTCAATTTCTTCTTTTTTTGAATAGAGATACTTTAATCTATCATGTATTTTTTGATTCATGCTCAAGTTGATGAGAAGGAGTTACTAAAATATTATTGATTTTACTTTCAATTTCATCATATCGACTTTTTAATTTTGAACCTTTTTTAATACCTTGACCTTCAAAATTACCCTCTTCATCAATAATTAAATCATTATATTTCATCGTTCCAATTACTTTTCCTTGAGGTAAAATTTGCACTTCATTACAATCTATTTTACCATCTAAAAGACCACTTACAATTAAATTATTAGCCTTAATATCTCCAATAACTTCACCTGTTTTACCAATTGTTATAACATCAGCTTCTAAAATTACACCTTCGAATTTTCCATCAATATGGACTGAACCCTCAGTTGAAATTCCACCGATAATACAAGTGCCTTGAGCAATTACTGTTGCACCATTCTGTGCTGTTCGTTTATTAGCCTTACTAAAGATTCCCACTGAACTCTCCTCTCCTTTTTTAATATACTATCATAATTACCAAGTTGCCACTTAATAAACTCTGCTGGATTTAATACCTTTGAACCATATTTAATTTCATAATGTAAATGTGCTGCTGTACTTCTTCCACTATTTCCACTTAATGCAATTTGTTCATTTTTTCTAACAATATCACCAACTTTAACATTTGTTTTATTCAAATGTGCATAAACCGTTTCAAAGCCATAATTATGTTGTATTTTAATTACTCTTCCAAAGCCACCAATATTTTTTGATTGCACAAAAGAAACAACCCCATCAGCTGTTGCAAAAACAGGAGTCTTTTTTTTAGCTTTTAAATCAATTCCCCTATGAAATTTCTTCTTTTTTAAAATAGGATGATATCTATATCCATATTTTGAAGTTACTCTTGTACTTTGTAAAGGAGCACCATTTGGAATAGTTGTAAGCATATACATTTTTATTTTGTCATTAATTGTTGCTAAGGTTTCTTTCGTAATTTCTTCTTTTTTCTCATCATCTTTTAAACCAATCATCTCTTCTATATGATCTAGTTTTGAACTTAATGCTTCAATATCTTGAACTTTTCCTTTTATTTGCATTGAATAAAATTGATTTTGAGCTTGAAGTTTTTTCTCTTTTTCTCCAAGAACTGAAATCTCTTTTTCTTTTAATTCAATTTCTCTCTCTTTTTGAATTTTAAGATTATCCATTTTTTCATTTAGTTCAGATATAAACCAAAAAGCTCCACCTAATACCAAAAGTACAATAAGTATAATAAGTATAATAATCTTTTTTGCTATTTGATGCACATTAAAAGCCCTTGTCCCTTGAACATCTGAAATAGTAATTATTAATCTATTTTTCATATAATCCCATATTTTTTATAAATTTTTCAACAACTAAAAAAGAACCAAAAACTAAATACTCTTCATCTTTTTCAATTTTTTCTATATTAGAAACTATTATATTTAAATTTTGACAAATTTCTAATAAATTATTTTTATCAACAATTCTTTTATCATCAATATCTATAATTATTATCTTTTTAATAATAGGCTTTAATATACTTAAAACTTGTTTATAATCTTTATCTGAATAAGAGTTATAAATAAGATTTATTTTTTTATTTTCAAACTCTTTTACTAATACTTTTGCAGCTAAAATATTATGTCCTACATCAATTGTAATATTATTAGCAATTTTTTCACATCTACCAAAAAGTTTTACTTCATCAAAAATTTTAATATCAATTTCTATTTTTAACTCTTTTAAAACTTCTATAACTAAATGTAAATTTGTTCTTAAATAGTTTGCAAATTTTTTATTTAATTTATATTTATTAAATTCTTTAACACTTTGTATAACTATATCTCTATTAAACTCATCTTTTAACTCTTTTTTTACAAGTTTTGAAACATCATAAACTTCTTCATGTATTTGATATCCAATAAACATTTTTGTATCAACTGAACGCATTTTTGTTCTTGCTATTTCTTTTACTGTATTACCTAAAAAACTCTCGTGGTCTAAATCAATTGTAGTAATCAAAGATAAATCACTTGGGGCAACATTAGTTGCATCAAACTCTCCTCCTAAACCTGCTTCTAAAATTAAATAATCTAAACCATCTGATAGTACAAAGGCTAGAAGAGTTGTATATTCAAAATATGTAAGTTTTTCTAAAAGTTTTAAAGGTAAATATTCTTGAATTTTTCTACTTGCAAAATTAAGTTCAAAATCTTTAGAATCTTTTCCATTTATCCAAATTCTTTCATTAAATTTTAAAATATGAGGAGAGGAATAATGTAAAGTCTTAAAAGATTTCTTCCATAAATAAAAAGCTAAAAATCTACCTGTACTCCCTTTACCATTTGTTCCAACTATGTGAATAAGATATGGTAAAGAGATATATTTTGAAAGTATTTCATAAGACTTTTTAATTATTGAGAAATCTATTTTCTCATAATACATGGTTTTATGATTAAGAACCTGCTCTAAAGAAGCAGTTTTAAAATTAATCATTTAATTCTTTTTAAAAGAATTAACTGCAATCTTAGAAATTACCTCTTCTAAAGCTTCACTTGCAGCATTTTTAATTGCTTCAAATCTTTTTGTATCAGTAATAGAGCTTCCATCATCTATTGAGAAGTCATAATCACCTGAAACATTAAAAGTTTTTGTCTCTTTTTTATTAGTATATTTTACATAAATATTAACTGTAGCTTTATAAAGTTTATTATATCCATCTTCATCATCTTGCAAAACAGACATAGAAACAGAATTAAGTTTAACATCCATTATTGTATCAGCTAAGGCTCTTTTGTAGACAACTTTAGAATCAAGTCTATGAACTAAAATCTCATTCATTGCATCTTTTATTAAAACAGCATTTCTTGGATCTTTTAAATCAATAATTAGATTTACAAAAACATTTCCTTGCAGTTGTTCTTTTGCATAATAACTAGATGGTTTATAACCACAAGCTGTGATTATAAACATTAATAAAAAAGAAAATAATAATTGACTTAATTTCATTTTAACCCTTTATTACAAAATTCACTAATTTATTTGGCACTACAATCTCTTTTATAAGCTCTTTATTCTCTAGCCATTTAGAAGAAGCTTCTTTTGCTTGAAGTAAAATTTCTTCTTTTGATGCATCAGGACTTACTTCAATCTCTGATCTTTTTTTACCATTAATTGTAATTGCTAAAATAATTGAATCTAAAGCAAATACTTCTTCTTTAATTTCAATCTTATTATTAAAGTTTTTTCTTTCAAATAAGTTATTTGCAATTTCCCAAGATAAATGAGGAATAATTGGTTCTAAAATATTAGTTAAAATATAATAACCTTCCGCCCATACAAGTTCATTTTCTTGTGCTTGAAGTGCATTCATAGCCTCCATAGACGCTGCTATTAAAGTATTAAAAGCATAAGTTTTATTAAATACATCATTTGATTTTTGTAAAGCTTCATAAACTTTTTTCCTAGCTTCTTTTTCATTCTTCTCTAGGTTTGAATGTTCTATATTTGCAAAATTTTTAACTGCATCTGAAGTTACATGAGAAGATCTTTCAGCAAATTTTCTAATAAATCTAAATGCACCTTCAACAGCTGAATCATTCCATTCTAACTCTTTAGTAGGAGGAGCAGCAAAAAGCATAAATAATCTTGCTGTATCTGCACCATATTTTTCAACAATCGAATCAGGATCAACAACATTTCCCTTAGATTTTGACATTTTTGCACCATCTTTTAAAACCATACCTTGAGTTAATAATCGTTTAAAAGGTTCTTTTGCATTTGTATAACCTAAAGAATTTAGAGCTTTAGTAAAAAATCTTGCATAAAGAAGGTGTAAAATTGCATGTTCAATTCCTCCAATATATTGGTCTACATCCATCCAATAATCAGAATCGTTTTTATTAATTCCTTCTTTTTCCCACTTATTAGGATTTGTAGCATATCTTAAAAAATACCATGAAGATTGAACAAAAGTGTCTAAAGTATCTGTTTCTCTTACTGCATCTTTTCCACATTTTGGACATTTACAATGTTTCCAAGTTGGATGAGTATCTAAAGGATTTCCTTCACCTGTTATTTCAACATCTGAAGGTAAAGCAATTGGTAGATTTTTGATTTTTTCAGGAACTAATCCACAATCATCACAATGAACAAAAGGAATTGGAGCCCCCCAATATCTTTGTCTTGAAACACCCCAATCTCTTAGTTTATAATTTACTTTTTTACTTCCAAAAGAGTTTTGTTCAAAATGATAAATAATAGCTTTTTTAGCTTTTGTATTCTTAATTCCAGAAAAGCTTTCTGAATCTACAAGCTTTCCTTCACCTGTATAAGCTTCAGTCATTTTAGAAATTGGTCCATCAGGACCAATAATCACTTGCTTAATTGGTAAATCATATTCACGAGCAAATTCAAAATCTCTTTGGTCATGAGCTGGAACTGCCATTACAGCTCCCCCACCATAAGAACCTAATACAAAATTAGCAACCCATACAGGAATTTTTTCTGCAGTTAAAGGATGAATTACATCAATCTCTAAAGAAACACCCTCTTTATGCATTGTTGCACGATCTCTTTCACTAACTTTTTGCATAGCTTTAATTGCAGATAATTTTGAATCTGAAAGTAATTTATTATCTACTAGATATTGAACAATTGGATGCTCTGGAGCAAGGGCTGAATAAGAAACACCATAAATAGTATCAGGTCTTGTTGTAAAAACACTAAAATGTGCAAAATTTTTATCAAGTTTATATCTTGATTCGTTTGAAAGTTCTAATTTAAACTCTAAACCTTCACTTCTTCCAATCCAATTTTCTTGCATTGTTAAAACTTGAGAAGGCCATTGATCTTCTAACTCTTTTAAATCATCAAGTAAGTCTTGTGCATATTTTGTAATAGCAACATAATATCCAGGCATCTCTTTTTGCTGTACTTCATTATCACATCTCCAACAACAACCCTCTTCTACTTGTTCATTTGCTAAAACTGTATGACAATCTTCACACCAGTTTACAGTTGTTGATTTTCTATAAAGAAGTTTTTCTTCAAACATCTTAATAATAAACTCTTGTTCCCATTTTGTGTAAAGTTCATCAGAAGTTGCAAACTCTCTAGTTTTTGAAAAAGATAGACCTAAAGCATTTAATTCATCTCTCATATAATCTATATTTTCATAAGTCCATTTTTTTGGATGAAGTTTATTCTTAATTGCTGCATTTTCTGCTGGCATACCAAAACTATCCCATCCAATTGGATGTAATACATTAAAATCAGATTTTCTAAAAAATCTTGCGAAGGCATCCCCTAAACAGTAATTTCTAACGTGTCCCATATGTATTCTTCCACTTGGGTATGGGAACATACTTAATATATATTTCTTATCTTTTTTATAATCATCTTCTGGCTCAAAACTATTGTTTTCATTCCAATATTTTTGCCATTTTGCTTCAATATCCTTTGGAATATAATCCATATTTAGTACTCTTCCTTATCTTGACTTTTTGCACTCTCTATTAACGCTAAGGCTATGGAGAATATATTTGCAACAACAGCTCCAATTGCTAATGAAGTGGCCATAGGTTCATCACCTATAAAAGTTAAAACCATAAATGCGGGGATTAGATGTAAATCTGCAACTAATGAACTTGCTAATAATTCAGCTGCTAGTAAATTTTTAACACCAATTTTTAAAATTGTAGAGATTACATTAACCCCTGCTGCCAAAAAAAGAGCAACTGCATTTGGTTCATATAAAAAACCTGCTGTAGTAGTTAAAGACATAAGTGAAAAGAATATATAAGTTACCTTACCCCAATCCATGATTATCCTTCTGTTGTTTTTTGAAGCCTATATTTTATCTAAGATAAGCTAAATAATCACTTTTTGAGTAAAGTTCTAATTCTTTATTATTACATCATTATTTTTTAAGCTAATTATAAATTGATAAATTAAATAAGTAATTAATATTTTTAAAAATACTTCAATAAAAAATATAAATCCAAACTCTATATCAAAAAAATGTAAAGGATTAATATTTTGTAATAAAAATTGTAAAGTAAAATCACTAGTGATTATAAAATAAAGACCAATTATTCCAATAAAAATTAATCGGGCTATGTATTTTCTATTTTCAAAAATTATATTATATATGCAAAGCCAAACAAATAAAGTTACTACAGTAGCTAAAATTAACTCTGTTGTTAAAGTGTGAGTCAATTCAATAGAATATTTGGAAACTTTATCCGCAAAAAGATATTCAAGAGCAGAAGCTATAATTTCAAAAATTATTATCCAAATAAGAACTAACTTCCAATTTGTAGAATTTTCAGAAGTTATTTTATCAAAACTATGTTTTACTCTTTTAAAATTAGGTTTTTTTTCACTCATATCATCCTCAATACTTTAATATTTAAGTTAAAAGTATATCATAAGTGTATGTTAAAGATATGTTAAAATTATCTATTTTTATTTTATTATATGAGATTTATTTTTTTATAAAGTAAATACAAGCTTCAAGTTAATTTACTCTTGAAGCTTATATTGTTTATTACAAGTTATACTGTACCTTGTTCGTACATGGCACGCATTTTATCTTTTTCTTTTTGTCTTTTTACTTTATCAGCCTCTTTAGATCTAAAGTTAGAAATAGAGAATTTTAATTGAACTAAGAATGAAGCTGCAATGAAAATAGATGAGTAAGTACCTACAATAATACCTACAAGCATCGTAAATGCAAAGCCGTGAATAATCTCTCCACCAAATGAGAATAATGTAATAACAACAAAGAAAGTTGTTAATGAAGTAAGAGTAGTTCTTGATAATGTTCTTGATACAGACTCATTTACTACGCTATCTAAATCATTCTCTTTAGATGTTTGAACACCTTCTCTAATTCTATCAAATACAATAATAGTATCATTTAAAGAGTATCCTAAAATAGTAAGAATTGCAGCTAATATATCAAGGTTTACTTCAATGTTAAATAATGAAATTGCTCCAAGAGCAATTAAAATATCATGAACTAATGCAAGAATAGAAGCAACAGCAAATCTCCACTCAAATCTAAAGGAAACATATATTAATATTACAATTAAAGAAAGGCCTAATGCCATAAGTCCTTTTTCTCTTAGTTCTCCACCAACTTTTGGCCCAACCATATCAACTCGTCTTACTTCAAAATTACCTGTAGGATCTAAAATCTCATGCATTTTATCACTAATATCAGTTGCTAAAGTTGAAGATGTTCCAGTTATTCTAATTACAACCTCTTCAACAGATCCAAACTCAGTTATTGATGAACCTTTATATTCAGTATTATTTAATACATCCCTAATTTTATCTATTGGTGCTTTTTGCTCATATTTAACTTGAACTAGAGTCCCACCAGCAAAATCAATACCAAAGTTAACACCTTTTGTTAAAAGTAATACAATTGCCGCAATAACCAAAATGCTTGAGAATCCAAGAAAAGGGATTCTTTTTCCCATAAAATTATAAATTTTACCGCTTTTAAAAATTTCCATTATTTAATCCCAAACCATTTTCTTAAGTTTTTGTCTTTTGTAATTTTTGGTAACAAGGCTTCATAAATACCATGAGTTCCTAAAATTGCAGTCAACATAGATGCTAAAATACCAATAGAGATTGTTACAGCAAAACCTTTAATAGGTCCAGTTCCATATGCATATAAAATTACAGCAACTAAAAGTGTTGTAATATTTGCATCTAAAATTGCTCTCATTGCATTTGAGTACCCATCTTCAATTGCTTTAGGAATAGATACCCCTTGTTTTAATAGTTCTCTAATTCTCTCACCAATAATAACATTGGCATCAACTGCCATACCAACAGTTAATACAATCCCTGCCATTCCAGGAAGTGTTAATGTAGCTCCAAACATAGCCATTATAGATATAATAATAAAAATATTTGTAACAAGTGCAACATTTGCAATAATTCCTGCACGTCTATAATAAACTATCATAAATATAAATACTATTAAAAATCCTGATACTAAAGCAATAGTAGAAGCTTTAATAGAATCAGCTCCTAAACTAGGTCCCACTGATCTTTTTTCAAGTAGCTCAACTGATGCAGGTAAAGCTCCTGATCGTAAAGCAATTGCAACATTACCTGCTTCAACTACAGTAAAGCCTCCTGAAATTTGCCCAGATCCACCACCAATTCTTTCTCGAATATTAGGTGCTGAGTAAACTTTTCCATCAAGAACAACAGCAAGTCTTTTTCCAACACTTTTAGCAGTAAAATCTCCAAAGATTCTTGCACCACTAGCATTTAATGTGAAATTAATAATAGCTTGATTTGCTTGGTCAAAGGCAACTTGCGCATCAACAACTTGAGATCCATTTAAAATAGGAATCTCTTTTACAAGATATTTAATATTAGGATCTTTTGTATCTTCTAAAATAATATCACCATATTCAGAAGCAGCCCCAGGACTTAAAGAGTATACTTGATCAGCTCTTTCTTCATCAACTGCCATTAATTCTAAGTTTGCAGGAGTAGAGATAAGTTCTCTAGCTGCTTTCTCTTCTGCTACTGTTTTAATACCAGGAAGTTCAACAACAACTCCTGTTTCACCTTGTCTAACAACTGTAGGCTCAGCTAAACCAAATTGATCAAGTCTATTTCTTATAGTCTCAACAGCTTGTGAAACTGATTGGTCTTTTGTTAAAAGTTCCTCTTCCTTTGTTAATTTAATAACATAATCTAAATCGTTTTTTACAACGTCTAAACCTTTTATCTCAGTTAACATTTTATCAATTTTTGGAAGTTCGTCTTTATCTAATACTGTAAATAATACATTATCATTTCTTATTGTTAAATCGTCTATTAAGATATCTTCATCATCAGTATAATATTTAATAGAAGTTGCTATAGATTTTATTTTAGAAGTTACAGCTTCTCCAGTTTTTACACCTAAAAGCATATGTAATCCACCTTGTAAATCAAGCCCTAAAGATATTTTTTTACCAGATTCTGTTTGTAAAAAAGATGGGATAGAGAAGACTACTCCAAATATAATACTTAATGTAAATATAACTAGTCTGTAATTAAAGATTTTCAATTCTTTCCTTTAATGAGTGTGTAAGTAAGTAAATATAGTATTTTAAAACATGTAGCTTATGTACATGTTTTAAAAAAACTATTAAGCTGAAAGTTTTGCAACAAACTCTCTTGCAAGTTTCATTTCAGAGTTATCATGATTTTTCACTACTAAGAAGTCATCTTCTACTTTAGTAATTTCTACCATTAAGCCACCATTTGTTACAATCTTATCGCCTTTTTTAAGTTCCGCGATCATTTCTTTATGCTGTTTAGCTTGCTTTTGTTGCGGTCTTATAATTAAAAAATAAAAAATCGCAAATAATGCAACTAGAGGTAGTAATGAGCTTATTAAATCTGCACTTTGACCTTCCATCAAATTTCCTTTTAAAAAGTATTTTTGTATGTTTTTAGTAAAACGCGACAATTTTAACAAAATTTACATAATAAAAGGCTTCATGACAGCCTTATTTTTTAGTACTTTTATCTACCTTGCTCACTTTGATATTGAAGTAAAAATTATAAATACCTTTTTAGGACTTATATCTTTATACTTATTACTAATAATTGAAAAGAAAAGCTTGTTTTATGCAGGTTTTTTTGTTGGAGTATTGTGGTTTTATTGGATGGGAATTAGCTTCCAATATTATGATTTAGCTTATCTTTCACCCTTTATAATAATAGGACTTGGTCTTGTTTATGGAATCTTATTTTATTTAATTTCACTTTATGATCATATAGTTTTTAGAATAATTATGATCTCAGTTTTATCTTTTATAAAGCCTTTTGGATTTAATTGGTTTATTCCTGAATTAATTTTTGTAAATAGTTATTTACCTAGTTCAAAAGAGTATTTTGTTTTAATTTTAGTTTTAATTTATATATTTTTACGTTTAAATAAAAAATTAAAACTCTTAGCTTTACTTCCTTTTTTATTCATCTATGAAGATAATAAGGTAAGGATCGATAATCCTGCTTTAAAAATAGAAATGCCTCAATTAAAAATAACACAAGATTCAAAATGGATAAAAGGAAATAGAAATAAAATTATTAATAATAATCTTGATTTAATAGATAAAGCTATAAAGAAAAAAAAAGATTTAATTATTTTACCTGAAACAGTTTTTCCTGTTTTATTAAATAAAGAAAATTTTTTATATTCAAATCTAATAGAAAAATCTAAAAAGATTGATATTATTGCAGGTGCTTTATATCTAGAAAACAGACAATATTATAATGCTAGTTATCACTTTTCTAAAGCAAAAGTAAAAATTGCAAAAAAGCTTGTTTTAGTTCCCTTTGGAGAAGAAATACCTTTACCTAAATATTTTGTAGATTTAATAAATAATACTTTTTATAATGGGGCTCAAGATTATAAAAAAGCTTTAAAAGCAACAGATTTTAATATTAAAGGTATAAAGTTTAGAAATGCTATTTGTTATGAAGCAACAAGTGAAGAGATTTATAAAAATTTAAAGGGTGTTAAATATATGATTGCAATTTCAAATAATGCATGGTTTACACCTTCTATTGAACCTACTCTTCAAAAACTCTTATTAAGATATTATTCAAAAAAATATAATATTACGATTTTTCACTCTATAAATGGAAGCGATAATTATATTATAAGGCCATAATATTATAAGGAAATCTATTATAAAAGAATTTGTTTTTTTATTAATTCTAAAATTTGTTTTTTCTCTAATTCTTCATCTATTTGAAGTTTAAGGGCGTATTCTAATATCTCTTTATACTCTTTTGAGGGTTTTAATCCAAGTTCTATTAAGTCTCGTCCTTGAACTAAAGGTTTTAATGCTTCTTTTGAGATATTCATTTCCCTTGCTTTTTCTAAAACCCAAGAAATAGCCTTGTCGCACTTATCTTTATTTGGAATTGTTCTTCCTTTACAATCAGCAAGACATACAATACATAAATCTTCAATATTACATTTTAAAGACAATCTTTTTACTGCTTTAATTGAGGATTCTGCTTTATATAATTGAAAAGGTGTTAAATGATTTTTAACTAGTGGTAAAATTTTTTCTATAAATTTTTTTTCATTTGTAATTCTTGATAAAAAACTAATACTAGGTTCAATACCTAAACTTTCATGCTTGTGCGATGTAATCTTAGAGTTTATCTCTTTTGTGCAAAAGGGTTTTCCTAAGTCATGACAAAGTAAGGCAAAAAAAAGATATAAGTCTCTATATTCATCGCCTGTTTTATATTTTACCATTTCATCTAAAGTCATTAAAGTATGAACCCAAACATCTCCTTCAGGATGATACTCTTTATCTTGTTCACAGCCAACTAATAAGTCAAGTTCTGGAAAAAGTTTTAAAACTTGAAGTTCTTGCATTAAGTAAAAGCCAATTGAAGGTTTATTTGATTTTAAAAATATTTTCTTAAACTCTTCAAAAATTCTCTCTTTTGGAAGCTCTTTTACTTCTTTGCTTTTTGACATTTTTAAGCATAATTCAAAAGTTTTATTATCTAGTTTTAAATTAAATCTTGAGGCAAACTGTATAGCTCTATAAACACGCAAGGGATCTTCTATAAAGGTTTCATCATTTATATGCCTAAGTTTCTTACTCTTTAAATCTTTAATTCCATTATTAGGATCTAAAAACTCATTTTTAAAAAAATCATAACCTATTGAATTAATTGTAAAATCTCTTCTTAAACTAGCTTCTTTAAAACTCAATTTTGAATTTATATCAACTTCAAAACCTCTATGTCCTAAATCTACTTTTTTTTCAAGACGGGCTAAGGCAAAATCAAAATCAAACTTTATTCCATTTTCTTCTACACTTAAAATCAAAACACCAAAAGATTTTCCAACTTCTTTAACTGTGCCATATTTATTCAAATGTTTTTCTATAGTTTCTAAGCAGTTAATATTAAAGATTTCAATATCATAATCTTTTATAGGAAGCTTTAAAAAGCTATCCCTTACGCATCCACCAACAAGTATTGGCAAAGCGCCAATACTTCTTAAATCCAAAAGAATCTTTTCTAAGATTTTTGGAATAGTGATTTGATTAGTGATTGTAGTGATGAACATCCTGTTGCGGGTAAGGAATTGAAATTCCTTCTTGATCAAATGTAATTTTTATATTTTCTGTTAAATCAAATTTAACACCCCAGTAATCAGGAGTTTTAACCCATGCTCTAACTACAAAATTAACTGAAGAGTCAGCTAATTCAGATACTGCAATAGTAACACCTTTATCAAGTAAAACTCTTTCATCAGCTTCAACAATAGATTTTAAAGTATCTTTTGCTTTTTTTATATCATCATCATAACCGATACCAACAAGTAAATCAACTCTTCTTTCTGGTTTTGCATTTACATTTGTAATAGTTCCACCTGTAATTGAACCATTTGGAACTATAAGCTTTTGATTATCTCCTGTTTTTAAAATTGTATTGAAAATAGTAACTTCTTCAACAGATCCACTAACACCACCTGCATTAATAAAATCACCAACTTTAAAGGGTCTAAACATTATAATCATAACTCCAGAAGCAAAATTCCCTAAAGAATCTTTTAATGCTAAACCAATAGCAAGACCTGCTGCACCTAAGATTGCAAAAAATGACGTTGTATCAACACCTACTTGTTTTAAAGCTGTTAGAACAACCATTACCATTAACACATAATAGATGATTCCATCTAAAAATTTTGCTAAAGTTTCATCAACTTTATCATTCTTCATCATTAATTTGTGTACAACATCTGTAATTTTTCTTGCTAACCATTTTCCAATTATAAATATTGCAATAGCAATAACAATATTGAAAGCGTATAAGCCAACTACGTCTGTAACAGTTTGAATATTATCCATTTTCACTCCTAATATAAGATTGCGCGATTATATCATAATTTTATTATATATATAAAAGATCAATTATTTAGTTTTATTATAAAGTATTTCTGTAACTTTTGATACTTCAACTTCTTCTTTTTCTAAAGTTTTTCTATCTACTATTTCAACTAAACCATCTTGTAATTTTTTACCAACTACAACAGCATAAGGGAATCCAATTAGTTCAAAATCACCCATTTTAAAACCAAATCTCTCTTTTTTTCTATCATCAATAATTGCATTTACACCTAAGGCTTTTAGGTCTTCATATATTTTCATTCCAGATTTAAGTTCATCCTCTTTTTTTGCATTTGAAACAATAATATCAACTAAAAATGGTGCTGTTTCTTTTGTCCAAATACAACCTTTTTCATCATGATTCTGTTCAATTACAGCTGCAACTAATCTTGAAATTCCAATTCCATAACATCCCATAATAAAGGCTTTTGCTTTTCCATTTTCATCTAAAAATTTTGCATCCATTGCTTCAGAATATTTATCTCCTAATTGGAAAATATGACCTGCTTCAATTCCTTTTGTGTATTCTAACTTTCCACCACAACAAGTACAAGTATCTCCTTCTTGAACTGCAACTAAATCAAAATAGTTTACATCTTTTAATGTACTTAAATCAGTCCCTGTAAAGTGGTAATTTTCTTCATTTGCACCACAAACAAGTCCAACTTCATCTTTTAATTCATTATCAACAACAAAAGTAATATTTTTAGGTAAATTAAATGGCCCACAATATCCAGCACATAATCCAGCTTCTTTTACATCTTCTTCATTTGCATCAAGTAATTCTAAGCAAGAAATAGCATTAGCAGCTTTTGTTTCTTCAAGTTCATCATCACCTCTTACAAAAAATACAACAACTTTTGAAGAGTCTTCATATAAAGCTTTTTTTATAACAGCTTTAATTGATTGAGATTTAGAAGTACTTAAAAAGTTTGAAACATCTTCTATTGTTTTCATGCCTTGCGTCAAAACTTTTTCTTGCTTAATAAGACCATCAGTTAAATCTTGCCAATTTTTAACTTCTTTTTTTACTCTAGTAGCAGCTTCAATATTAGCTCCATATTCACAATCAGGACAAACAACAATAGTATCTTCACCAGAATTTGCTAAAACCATAAACTCTTTAGATCCAGATCCACCAATTGCACCTGAATCTGCATCAACTACTCTAAACTCTAAACCAAGTCTAGAAAAAACTCTTTTATATGTCTCTTCCATAACATTAAATTCTCTAACTAAATCTTCATTGCTAGAGTGAAAAGAGTAGGCATCTTTCATTAAAAACTCTCTACCTCGCATAAGCCCAAATCTTGGTCTTGCTTCATCTCTAAATTTTAAGTTTATATGATAAAGATTAATAGGTAGATCCCTATAAGAAGTGATTCTATTTTTAACCATATTTACAACAGACTCTTCATTTGTAGGACTTAATACATATTGGGCATTTTTTCTATCTTTAAAACGTAATAATTCATTTCCCATTGTTGTAGATCGCCCTGATTCATCCCAAAAAGCTTGTGGTGTTACAAAAGAACATAACATCTCATTAGCCCCTGTATTATCCATCTCTTCTTTTACTATAGCTCTAATTTTATCTAATACTATTTTTCCTAATGGTAAAAAATCATATAAACCTGAACCACTTTGAGAGATAAAACCACCTCTTACTAAAAATTGATGAGAAGGAAGAGTTGCATCACTTGGTGTTTCTTTTGTTGTTGGCATAAACATTTGAGAAAATTTCATTTATTTTAATCCTATTATTATTTTTTATTTATTTTATTTTTCTTCTATATGGTCACATTTATATTTATTAATTAAAGCATCTGATTTTAATCCAAAAAGAGATTGAATAGTTCCTACTATTACATCACATTCCATATCTTTAGAAATACATTTTAATTTCTTTGAAGGTTGATGTAAATACTCAGTAATCACTGTTTGGCAAAGTTTTTTAATATTCTCTTCATCAGCAGCATTTATAAAACCTTTTTTAATTGCCTTTTGTACTTTTTTATCAATAATATCATCACCTTTAACATACATATGTTTTATTACAGGCTCAACTTCAAGTGATTTTAACCATTCAAAAAATTCCAAAGACATTTTATTTACAATTGAGTAAGCTGTTTTAGCTTGCTCTGCTCTTAAACTCATATTTGAATCAACAATATCTTGTAAATCATCAACTGAATAAACTAGCAAATTAGGCGAGTCAATATCATCAATATCTCTAGGTACTGCTATATCAAACCAGTATCGTTCAAAAGCTTGTTCCCTTGTGATTTCTTGAGTAATTATTGGATAGGGTGCTGCTGTTGCTGTTATCATTACAACACATTCATTCAAAAGATCTTCTAAATTTGAATACTCTGAAACCTCAACATGTTGCTCATAAGTATCAGCTAAAATTTGTGCTTTTTTTGTATCTCTACTTGTTAAAACTACCTCAAAACCAGAAGATAAAAGATGTTTAATAGTTAATTCACTCATCTCCCCTGCTCCAATTACAAGAGCTTTTACGCCATTAGTATCACCAACTATCTCTTTTGCTTTAGCAACTGCTGTTGAAGCTACGGAAACAGAACCTGTTCCTAAAGATGTGGCATTTCTAACTGCTGCTGCACATTTAAAAGAGTAATGAAGAGCCCTAGGAAGTTTCTGCTCGCAATATTTTCTTGCAATAGAGAATCTAAAGGCATCTTTTAATTGTCCCACAATTTGCGTTTCACCAATTACTAAAGAATCAAGAGCTGAGGCAACTGAAAAAAGATGATGCACTGCACCATCATTATCATAAATATCAGCCCTATCATATAAATCTTCAAAATCAATTCCGGAATACTTTGATAACTTTTTTATAATTGATTTAGCAGCTGCATCTGTATAAGATACAGCTGTTATAATCTCAACTCTATTACAAGTTGATAATAAAATAGCTTCATTAATAATATCATCTTCTAAAATTTGCTTTAAAAATCTATCTTTGTTTTCTTCACTTGGAAATGCAAGTTTTTCTCTTGTTTGAATATCTGTATTTTTATGTGAAAAACTTATTACTAAATAACTCATAATTAAAACTCTCTTTGCATATCTATAATTTGATTAAAATTCTCTATTTATCATTGCACTCATTATTAAAACAAGTGACTCATTATCTTCATTTTCTACAGCTTTTATCGCTTCTTGTCCTAAAATTTTTGCTTCTAAAATTGAATCTTCTAAAGCATTTGTTATTTTCATTTGCTCTTTAATCCAAGAACTCTCTTCTTTACTTAAAGGCTTTTTATATAACTTTTCTAATTTTTCTTTTTCTTTATTTTCTAATCTTGCATGTAAAAGTAAATATGGAATAGTTACTTTTCCTTCAACAAAATCAAGCATTGCTGGCTTTCCTAACGTTTCACTATCTTGTGTAATATCTAAAATATCATCAATCATTTGAAAAGCAAGACCTAGGTTTTTTCCATAAAGTGCATATTTATCTTTATCTTCTAAAGCCATAATAGCTGCTGCTTTTGCACTAGCTTCTATAAGGGATGCTGTTTTTTTATAAATCATATCTATATATTTGTCATATGAAGTATTAAAACTTTTTGTTAAATCCACATCTAACATCTCACCAACACTTAATAATGTTACTGCATTTGAAACAGTATAAGCTATCTCTTTATCCATTTGTGAAAGCTCAGTAAAGGCTTTTGAATATAAAATATCTCCAAACATAATCGAAGTTTTATTATCAAAGACTGCATTTATTGAAGGTTTTCCACGTCTAGTATCAGCTTCATCAATCACATCATCATGAAGTAATGATGCGGCATGAATCATTTCAACTATGGCACATAATTTAATTGATTCTTCACTAATTCCTGCAATTTTAAGAATTAACTTTGATCTTAACATTTTTCCTGTTGCTAAAAGGTCTAAAAGTTCTAAACTCTTTTTATCATTACATTGTGTAACAAATGTTTTTATTTGCTCTTTTACTTTTTCTAATTCTTCCACTTAAAACCTTATGAATCTAATCTACAAACAATATCGCCTGTAAGCTCAAGATATAAACCTTTTTTCATATCATTTACCTCATCGGCATTTTCAAAGGCGTATTGTTTAATAACTCTATTAATATCAAAATCAACATCTTCATCTTTTGATAAAAGTATTTCCATAACAGCTACTTTCTCAAGAAGTTTATCAAACTCATCTTGCACAATCTCATCATTAGCTTGCTTTGAAATATCAAAATATTTTGATTTTGGACTTCCTACAAAAATATCATCTTCATCTTCTAAAAACCAATCTTTAGACATCTATTTACCTTCTCTTAATCTAACTCGTACAGACTCCGCATGTGCTGTTAAACCTTCAGTATCAGCTAATAATGCACAAGCTTCTCCCAGTTCATCAATTGCTTCTTTAGAGAAATTAATAATTGAAGATTTTTTCATAAAATTCTCAACATTTAAAGGAGAATAAAATTTAGCTGTACTTCCTGTTGGTAAGGTATGATTTGGTCCAGCTATATAATCACCAATTGGTTCAGGTGTATTTTCACCTAAGAAAATAGCGCCTGCATGTTTAATTTTTGGTAAAAGTTCAAAAGCATTTGCTGTCATTACTTCTAAATGCTCAGGAGCAATTTCATTCATAAGATTAATTGCTTCATCCATAGAAGAGGCAATAATAATAGCGCCTCTTTCATCAATAGATTTTTTAGCAATTTCACGTCTACTTAATGTCTCCAAATATTTTTCAACTTCAAATGAAGTTTTATTTGCAATATCCTCATCAATTGTAATCATAATAGAACTCGCCATCTCATCATGCTCAGCTTGTGAAAGTAAATCAATTGCCAAATAGTTTGGATTTGCTGTACTATCACTTAAAATCCCAATTTCCGAAGGCCCTGCAATCATATCAATATGTACTTCTCCAAATACAAGTTTTTTAGCTGTTGCTACAAAAATATTCCCTGGACCTGTTATAACATCAACTTTTGGAATAGTTTTTGTTCCATAAGCCATAGCAGCAATTGCACTTGCTCCTCCAACTTTATATGCTTTTTTAATATTACAAATATGGCAAGCTGCAAGTAATAATTCATTTATTTCATTATTTGGAGTTGGAGTACAAACTACAATTTCTTCAACACCAGCAACTATTGCTGGAATTGCATTCATTAAAAGTGAGCTAGGATATGCTGCTTTTCCACCTGGAATATAAAGCCCAGCTCTATCAACAGCAGTTACTTTTTGTCCTAAAATCGTTCCATTTTTTTCAAAATCAATCCATGATTTTGGGATTTGTTTCTCATGGTAAATTTTTATTCTATCATAAGCTGTGTGTAAAGCATTTCTTAAATCATCATTTATATTTTCATATGCTGCTTTCATATCATCAGGACAAATCATTAAATCTTTATCTTCATTAGCATCCCATTTATCAAACTTTTTTATATGAGATTTTAAAGCTTCATTTCCATCTTCAACTATTTCATCAATAATATTTGTAACTATAGTTGATACTTCTTTTATATCTGTTTTTGCTCGTGCTAGTATATTCTCAAATTCAATATCAAAATTTGAATCTGTTGTTTTTATTATTTTCATTGTATATTTCCTAATATATCTTTTACGATATCTTTTATATCTCTATTTTCAACATTTATTGTAATATCTGAAACTCTTTTGTAATCTTCTATTCTTTGATTATAAAGTTTTTTTGCCATACTTAAATCTTGAAGTAATGGTCTTTTTTTTAGTTTTGCTTCTGCATTAGGTGAACTATTAATTCTATTTAAAATACCTTGAAAACTCGATTCTAAATAGATTACTTTTCCTATTTTATGTAAATTTTCTTGTTTAAAAAAACCGCCACCTGTAGAAATAATTGTATTATCAACATTTTCTTCTAACCATAAGGCACATCTTTTTTCTAAATTTCTAAAATAAGTTTCACCCTCTATTTTAAAAATTTTTTTAATACTTCTACTCTCTATACTCTCAATTAAGTCATCAGTATCAATAGCGAAATAAGAAGAGGATTTAACAAGCGCTCTGGCAACTGTTCCTTTTCCAACACCCATAAATCCAATTAAAATAATATTGTTTTTTTTACTCAATTTTACTTCCCTATTATCTTTTATAAATGATTAAATCTGGTGATTATATCTAAACTAAGGTAAAACTTTTAATGATTAAAGTCAAGAGTGCTTTATTGATACTTTCTTTTATATCTTTCAAGCATTGTTTCATTTCCTAAAAGACCACCTTGATGAATGTATAAAATAGTGTTTTCTTTATAATATTTGGAATCTTTTAAGGCTAAGAAACCTAAGGGATCATAAAGTAAATCAAACTCTATATTTGTTTCATTTTTTACTTCTTGCCAAATTTCATAAAACTCTTTATATAATTTTCCAAAATGATATTTTTTTGGCATATCAATAATTGTAGGATGAAATTTTTCATTCTTTTCTAAATGAAAAAATTGTTTTTTTAAATATTCACTAGCCCCAACACAAGAAACAGTTAATACTTCAAAGTTAAGATTCTTTTGCAAAAAAAGTGCTGTAGTTCCTGTTCCACTAGGAAGCATTATTTTTAAATCTTTTATGGAATTTTCTTCCGCCCAAATATTAATCTCTTTAGCTAGAATTTTTATTCCATACTCAGCTTCTTTAACTCTTCCACCCTCTTCTATAAATAAAGTTTCATCATCTAATAGATTTTTTTCAATAAACTCTTGGATATTTTCTTTTGTATTTTCTATTATATTTGCAGAATTTTCTAAAGAGGCTTTATAATTTCCTTTTGGATTTTCTTTTAGAAAAGAGCTTATATGATTTACATAAAAATCTAGTTTAACATTTTTTATTTTTGCTAAAACAGATAATGAATATAAAGAGTTAGCTTGTGCTGAGCCATAAGATATAATCTTTTTAATATTGGAAAAATCTAAATCTAAAAAATAATAAAATTTTCTTGCTTTATTTCCTGAAAAATTTTTATGTAATAAATCATCTCTTTTTATATAAAGAGTTTTATTTTTAAATTTTGTTTTACTTATTGGGGAGTTTTTACAATTCATTAATAATATTATACTAAAATGTCACAAAAATTTAATGAAATAGTGAAAGAAGAAACATGGAATTATTAGATTATATTGAAAAAGGTGGAATTATAGTCTATATTCTTATCTTTTTAAATATCATAGGCTTTACAATTATTATTTGGAAATTTTTAACAATTCCAAGAAAAAATGCCATGATTAGAAATATAGAAGCAAGAATAGACAAGTCAAGTATAAATACACTTGAAGTACAAATAGAGTATGAAGTAAAAAGATTAGAGAGTGGCTTAACTTATATTAAAAATATAGCATCAATTGCTCCTTTACTTGGACTTTTAGGAACTGTTTATGGAGTATATAAAGCTTTTGAAGCAATAACACAAAAAGGTCTTGGTGATCCAACTATATTCTCTGGTGGTATTTCAATTGCTCTTATTACTACAATTGCAGGATTAATTGTAGCAATTCCTCATCATATTGCTTATAATCATTTTATATCAATCATTGACTCAATTGAACTTAAAGCAAAAAAAGAGATTCTTTCAAAACTTGCTAAAATTGGTTAAACAATGAAAAGAAGAGAACCCTTAGGCATAGATTTAACAGCTGTTATTGATGTAGTTTTTATTTTACTTATCTTTTTTATTGTTACTTCTGTCTTTAAGAAAGATGAATTGGCACTTATTTTAGATTTACCAAAAGCTGATGCTAAAACTACAGAGATAAAAGATGATCAAATATTTATAGAATTAAATGAAAATAAACTTGCTATAAAAGGTATTGAAGTATCTTTTGAATCTTTAGAAGCAAATTTAAAAGAAGTAAAAGATAATAAAAAAGCAATAATTGTTAGAATTGATAAAAATACAAAATATGAAAGAGTAATTAAAGTATTAGATCTACTTCAAAAATATAATTTAAATAATCTAGCCCTTGTGACTAATGAAAATAAAAACTAAGCTAAAAGCTTAGTTTTTAATTCTTATTGATTGAACATAAATCAGAATAAGCAACTTCAAGTCTAGCAATCATAGATTCTTGTCCTGCTCTTAACCATTTTCTTGGATCATAATATGCTTTATTTGGCTTATCATCTCCATCTGGATTTCCAATTTGACCTTGTAAATAATCGTGATTTTTAGCTTCAAACTCTCTTACACCATTCCAACAAGCCCATTGAGTATCTGTATCAATATTCATTTTAATAACACCATAATCAATCGCTTCTCTAATTTCAGAAAGTTCAGAACCTGAACCACCATGGAATACAAAATCAACTGGCTTTGAAGCGCAAGATAATTTTTCTTCAATAAATTTTTGTGAATTATCTAAAATCTTAGGTGATAATTGAACATTCCCTGGTTTATAAACACCATGAACATTTCCAAAAGATGCAGCTATTGTAAAATTAGGACTAACCTTACTTAACTCTTCAAAAGCATAAGAAACTTCTTCAGGTTGTGTATATAATAAAGCATTGTCAACATCAGAGTTATCAACACCATCTTCTTCACCACCTGTAATGCCAAGTTCTATTTCAATCATCATATCAATTGAACTCATAGTTTTAAAATACTCTACACAAGTAGCAATATTCTCTTCTAAAGGCTCTTCTGATAAATCAAGCATATGTGAAGTAAATAGAGGTTTTCCTGTTTTTTCAAAATTAACTTTTCCTGCTTCAATTAAGCCATCAATCCATGGTAAAAGTTTTTTTGCAGCATGATCTGTATGTAAAATAACAGGAATACCATAAGCCTCTGCCATAGTATGAACATGTTGAGCTCCAGAAATTCCACCTAATACAGCAGCATCAGATGTTTTTAAACCTTTTCCAGCATAAAATCCTGCACCACCATTTGAAAACTGAATGATAATAGGAGAATTAACTTTTGCAGCTACTTCTAAAACAGCATTTACTGAATCACTTCCTACAACATTTACTGCAGGAATTGCAAATTTATTCTCTTTTGCATATGCAAAAAGTTTTTTTGCCTCACTACCACTTAGTACACCTGGTTTTACTATATCTAATATGCCCATTTAATCTCTCCTTGAAATAATTATTTAATTACAATCTTTGCATTTTTTCTTAAAGAATCTGATTCTTTTTTAATATGTTTTCTAAAATTTTCTTGTGATAAAACTTGAGTAATTTTTGCTTCAACTTTTTCATAAGCTAAAGTTTTAGCTGCAATTTTATCTTCTAAATAAATAATGTGATAACCAAATTGTGTTTTAACAGGTGCTTTTGAATATGAACCTTTTTTCAAGGCATTTGCCGCTTTTGAAAACTCTGGAACCATTTGTGTTTCAGGGAATTTACCTAAATATCCACCTTTAGGACCACTTGGACCTACTGATTTTGCTTTTGCTAATTTAACAAATTCATCTTTTTTGTTTGATGCTTTATCTAATAATTTAATAATATCTTTAGCTTCGTTTTCTGTTTTTGTTAAAATATGACTAGCTTCTAAAGTTGCAGGAACTTTGAATTTATCTTTATTTTTATTGAAATAATCTTTTTTATCTTTATCAGAAACAGTAACTTTTTTATACTCTTTTTGCATCCATATTTCTAAAGCTAAATCTTTTTTTAATTTTTCTAATGCTTCTTTATAAGATGCTTCTTTGTTAACACCACTTTTTACAGCTTTTTGTGTTAAAAGTTTTTTCTCAATTACTTGGTCTAAAACTTGATTTTTACTCTTTTTTGGTAAAGAGTTAAAATCAATATTTGGATTTCTTAATACAATTGCAAGATCTTCTTTTGTGATCTTATCTCCATTAACTGAACCAAATGTATCTGCTGCACTTAATGAACCAGTTGACATTGCTATTGTAACAATAAAACTTGAAACTATTTTTTTACTTGTAATTTTAATCATTATATTCCTTATAAATTTTATAAATGATATTTTATCTTTATTTTATTAACAAAGGGTTAATTTGTTAATAGTAAAGATGAATAGAAAGTGTACATTTTAAGAATATTTTTATTTTTATTAATTTTATTTTTTTATTAACTTTCTCATTTTTACAATTATTTTTACTTTTTTTGTTCTTGTTTCACCTTGTTTTAAGTTGATTTTCAAATGAATTTCGAAATTCACCTTAAAAACCCTTTAAATCTTACTATAATTGTGATATAATGCCGACAAAATTTAAACTTAACTTAAATTTAAGTTATCTAAAAACAAGGGAAATCTATAATGAGAATATTAATTATTGAAGATGAAATAACACTAAATAGAACACTACAAGAGGGACTAACAGATTTTGGTTACCAAGTAGATGCAGCAGAAAATTATAAAGATGCAGAATATTTTATTGATATTAGAAATTATGACTTAGTTTTAACAGACTGGATGTTACCAGATGGTGATGGAATTGAATTATGTAAAATTGTAAAAAATAGAAGTTCAAGAACTGCAGTAGTAATTTTATCTGCAAGAGATGATAAAGATTCAGAAATTGAAGCATTAAAATCAGGTGCTGATGATTATATTAAAAAACCATTTGATTTTGATATTTTACTTGCTAGAATTGAAGCAAGATTAAGATTTGGTGGAACTAATGTAATTGAGATTGAGGATTTAGTAATCAATCCTGATGAAGAGAAAATCGAATATAATGGTGAAGAGATAGAATTAAAAGGTAAACCTTTTGAAGTACTAACTCATTTAGCTAGACATAGAGATCAAATTGTTTCAAAAGAACAATTATTAGATGCAATTTGGGAAGAACCAGAATTAGTAACTCCAAACGTAATTGAAGTTGCAATTAACCAAATTAGACAAAAAATGGATAAACCATTAAATATTTCAACTATTGAAACTATCAGAAGAAGAGGTTACAGATTCTGTTACCCAACTACTGATGAAGAAAAATAGAAAATACAAAAAGTAATCTATTAAAATGCAAGTGAAGAGCATATATAAACAGTTTTACCAAAAACTAATACTTGCTACTTCACTTTTCATTATTATTCTATCTTTTATTTTTTATGGATATACAAAATCAACAATTTTTGATGAAATAAAAGATTCTTTATACTCAGATGCAGAACTAATTTTAAGAGTTAGCCAAAATACAGAAGTAGATTCTAATAATTTCAATGTAATTACTCACAATGGAATAAATATAGATATTATAACTTTAGAACATAAACCAGAATCTCCATATATAACATTTAAAACAAAAAATGGAACATTTATGCAAATTCTTTATCCTTTTGATTTAGATAAAAGAAAATATATAAAAATTATAAAAAATATCAACTCTTCTATTGATATGTTAAATAAAATTTTTAATAATCTTTTATTAATATCTTTAGGTGGATTAATAATGGTAATTCTTTATGCCTTTACAGTCTCAAAGACTCTAATTAAGCCAATTATAGATATCACTAAAAAATTATCAAATATGGATGAAAACTTTTTAACACAAATAAATACAAAAAATTTACCAATTGAATTCCATGCTTTAGCTAACTCAATAAACTCTTTAACTACAAGAATTGAAACAAATATTAGATTTAAAAAAGAACTTTTTATTGGTGTTGCCCATGAACTAAAAACTCCTCTTGCTGTTATGAAACTTAAAAATGAAGTTACTTTAATGAAAGTAAGAGAGCCAGAAAAGTATCAAGAAGCTATGAAACTAACAGTTGAGCAAATAAATGAAATGAATAAAATGATTAGCTCAATTTTAGATATTGGACGTGCAGAAGGTGCCCAATTTGAAAAACCTGAAGAGATTGATTTAGTACAATATTTACAAAGAAAGACAAACGATTATAGAATGCTAAGTGCTAAGAAAAAAATTATACTAACATTTTTTTCAAATGTAAATCATCATGAAATATATATACAAACTACACTTTTAAATCAGATTATTCAAAATTTTGTACAAAATGCAATTAAATTTACTCCTGATGATAAAGCAATAGCTATAAGACTTGAGAAAACAAAAGAAAAAACTAAAATTACTATTACAGATGAAGGGAAAGGAATTGATGAAACAATTGATTTATTTGCACCTTTTAAAAGAATGGGAGAAGAGAGCGGTGCAGGACTTGGATTATTCTTAGCAAAAAATGCAGCTGATGCATTAAGTGCAGCTATTTTCTTAAAAAACCGTACAGATGGAATATCTGGCTGTGTGGCAACAATAATATTGCCAAACACAAGCGTACCAAAGAATAATTCTAAAAAAACTAAGTAAAAATATTTCTATGCTCAATCTTAGTACATTTATTTTGCACTACTTTCATACCTTTAGCCAAAGCTTTATCTGCAGCTAAATTATTTACTAAACCTAATTGCGTCCAAACACAATCTATATCGCCTCTTTCAATTGCTGCATCAACAACTAAACCAATTACATCAGGTTTTCTAAAAATATCAACCATATCAACTTTAAAAGGAATCTCTTTTAAAGATCGATATACTTTTTCACCTAAAATTTCATCCTCTTTTGGATAAACAGGTACAATTTTAAAACCAGCATTTTTTAAATATTTTGCAACCATATTTGAAGCTTTATCTTCATTTGGAGAACAACCTATTATTGCTATTGTTTTTGTATTATCAAATATCTCTTTTATCTCATCTTGACTAGAATTTACTGAAGGAAATTCACACTCCATATTTACTCCTTTTAAGTTCATTATTTCTAATATTATTATATCATATTTAAAGATTCGCTTATTTTCATTTTTAAAATAATTAGCTAAAAAATAATAATAAATAAAAAAGGTAATAGTTTTGAGAAATCAACCTAAATACAATTTTTTTAAAAATAGTACTTATGCAGTAAAAGGTTTAATTGATTTAGTAAAAAATGAAACATCTTTTAAAATAGAATTAGTAATTACTCTAATCTTAATACCTATTATTTTTATGCTTGATGAGAGTTTAACAAATAAGCTGTTGATGTTTATTACTTTAATGGGAATGCTCTTTTCAGAAACTATTAATAGCGCAATAGAAAGAGTTGTAGATTTGGTAACTTTAGAACATAATGAAATGGCTGGACGAGCTAAAGATGTTGGAAGTGCTATTGTTTTTATTAGTATTTTTATATTTCTTACAACTTGGTGTACTATTTTATATAAACACCTTTTTTAAACTTCTTATTTTATCAACTTATTATAAATTAATTAATATTATATAAAAAATAAAAAGAGGTTTTAATGTATAAAATACCAGAGCGAATGAGTAAAATTGAACTTAAAGGTTCTTCTGTAGATTTTTTTACTTATAAAGAACAAGATTTAACATATTATTTATTTGACACATCACTATGCACACCACCAGATCCTATGCTTAACGCAATGTTAGGATTACAATTATTAGATAAAAAAAATAAAAGATTGATAATGATAAATCACTCTATTCCAAATGCCTTATTTGCAAGAATAAATAACGATTTTGATTTTGAAATTGAGAATTTAAAAGATAATGTAAAAATAGAGTTTAAATATAAAAATAATACTAAGATAGAAACAGATTTTTCAAATAATAAGTGTGGCTAAGAATCAAGAAGAAAAAACTTAATACTATAAGGTATTAAGTTTATCTTGAATGAATTTTTTCACTACTTTATAATCAATACTCTCTTTAAAGTCATCAAACTTACAACCACTAGCATTTACATGACCTCCGCCATTAGCTAGTTTTTGAGCAATATATGAAACATCTACAACACCATCTGCTCTTAAAGATGTATTTCCTTTTTTACTAATATCAATAAAGAAGTCATAATCACTATTTGCTTTTAAAAATGCATTTGCAGGAATTGAAATTCCTCCTAAAGTATATGTTAAAAGTCCTTTATGACCTTTATACATTACTGTTAAATCATCTTTTAATACTTCTAAAGAATTAACTAAATATTTAGCACTTAGATTATCAATTGTATCATCAATATTATCTTGCATTAAATAATTCTTTTTTAAAGTATGTATGTCATTATCAAGTTTTATATTTCCATTTTCAAGAGATAAATAAGAAGCTGCTTCTTTTAATAAATATAATCTAAACTCTCTATTTAAATTAGGAAATAATACATTATTTATTTCTCTAACCTTTGAAACCATACTTAATAAAACTTTTCCAAACTCAAAGTTTTTTATCTCATCGTCTAACCAGATATCAATTGCATTTACTGAATCTATTAAAGGGCTTAACCAAGTATTAACTTCAGAGGTAAACCCCTCATATTCTTCATTTATATAATCATATACTATTTTAGCTGCACATCTTTTTGTATCTAAAAAATACCACTCATATAAATCTGCACTTTTTTTACCTGTTGCATGATGATCTAATAATTGAAGTTTTATATTAAAACCTTCATTATTTAAATTTATAATTGATTTATCTAAATCTTTTGATTCATTTAGAGTTAAATTTAAATCAGAGATAAGAAGTAGTATCTCTTCATCTTTAAATTTTTTTATATCTTCTAATATTTTTTTTATATTTAATTTTACTTCTAGACCATAGTTAGCATTATAAAAGAATCCCTCTTTGAAAAATTCTTTTGTTATTAATTGACAACTATATCCATCTAAATCTGTATGAGATAAATGAAAAAGTTTCATGTAGAGATATCCTTTAATGTTAATTCTTTTAAAAATATATTGATTTTACCTTGAAGATTATTTAATAAAGGCCAAATAGTACATGCGTTTCCAACATCTGAAGGACATGAAGATACTGAAGGAGAACATTCAAAAACTGAAGGAATTTTTTCTTCAGCAACTGTTGTTATTTCTAAAATAGTAATCTCATCATATGGTTTTTTCAAAACAAAACCACCATTAACACCTCTATGAGAAATTACAATATCATTTTTTGCCAAATTTTGCATTATTTTTGCTAAAAATGATTTAGGAATGTTTAGCTCACGTGATAAAACATCTACATTTTTTGGACTATCACTTTTTGCAATAGATATTAAAGAAAGTAAAGCATATTCACTTTTTTTTGTAAGTAACATATAATTCCTAAGTATAAAATTTTGTAATATTTTACTAGAAGATTGATTAATACTAATTATATTTAAAAACTAATCTTTTTCTTTACGGAAAAATTTAAAAAAAAAGCTTGCAAGTAAACTTGCAAGCTTTTTTAAAAATAATTCAAAACTAAGATTACTTAGCTCTAATTCCTAAGTTAGCAACTAATTCTACGAATTTAGTATAATCAGTTCTTCTTAAATATTTAAGAAGTCTTTTTCTTTTTCCAACCATTTTTAAAAGACCTAATCTTGATGAATGATCTTTTTTATTTATTTTTAAATGCTCTGTTAATACTTTAATTTGCTTTGTTAAAATAGCAATTTGTACTTCTGCTGAACCTGTATCTTTTTCGTCTCTTCTATGTTGAGAAATAATCTCTGCTTTTACGTCCTGATCTAAAGCCATAATGACCTCCTAATAGGTAAATTAATCTCACTTAATATAAAGTGGACGCGAATTATATATAAAAGAACTTTAAAGCTTCTTTAAGTAAGCTTTTGCATAATTGTATTATACAAAGGACAAAAATGAATATTATAGATTTTAAAAATATATATGTGAATTATGATTTAAATCCTGTTTTAAAAAATATAAATTTACAAATAAATGAAAAAGAACATTGGGCAATTTTAGGAGCAAATGGAAGTGGTAAATCAACTTTAATTAAACTTATTTCAAATGATTTATATCCAAATACAAAGTATAAATTTTCTAAAAATATATTTGGAAAAAGTAGATGGAGTATTTTTGACTTAAAAAAGAATCTAGGAATTATTACAAATGACTTACACAATTACTTTGAAAAACATGGAAATTTTTTATCTGCTTATGAAGTAATTATAAGTGGTTATTACTCTTCTATTGGTGTATTTAAACATCAAGATTTTACAAATGAGCAACATAAAAGAGCATTAGAAGTTTTAAACTATCTTGAAATATCACACATGAAAGATAAAAAAGTGCATCAAATGAGTACAGGGCAATTAAGACGTTGTGTAATTGGTCGGGCATTAATTCATGAGCCAAAAGCTTTTATCTTGGATGAACCAACTGTTGGCCTTGATTTAAAAGCACAAAATAGTTTTATTAAATTACTTCAAAAACTATCAAAAACTTCAAGTATAATTATTGTTACTCATCATATTGAAGAAATATTCCCTGAGGTTTCTCATATCGCATTAATTCATAATCAAACAATTTATAAACAAGGGTTAAAAAAAGATATCTTAAATTCAGAAAATTTATCAACAGTTTTTGATATAGATTTAGAAATAGCAAAAGAGAAAGAAAGGTATTTTATTCAATCTATAAACTCATAATTTGCAAAAATATTTGCTTTTCGCTACAATTATTTAAACTAATTTAAAGAAAAGGAGTTTATCATGATTAATATACCTAAAATACTAGATAATCCAGATAATCCTCTTTTTAAATTAATAGAAGATGAAATTTTTTCTCTAAAAGAAGCTAAAGAATTAATAGAATTAGAAAAATATTCTTACTCACTTTTTGCAATTTGGTCAGCTGTTATTATTAATATTCAAAGAAGAATCGAAAGTTTTGGAATTGAAAATTTTTTGAGTTTTATTGAAAAAGATGATTTATTTAATAAAGAGGGGAACACATTAAAAGATAGATGGCTAAATATAAATGAGTTTAATTTACTAGCATATGCTAAAAAAATTAAGATAATTTCTTATATAACTCATGATTTAATCACTACTTTATATTGGATGAAGTCAAATACAAATGAAGAAGAACGAAAAAAAATAGATCAAGATGATATTTTTTCAATACTAACATTAATTGAAAAAAATCTTTTTTTAAGTGAGTTTAAAATAGATAAAAGAAATCCTAATAGATTTCCTCAAGAAGTATCAAATCATAAACGTAGAAAAAAAGATGAAGAAGAGTTAATAAATACTTATCGAAATACTCATCAAGAACTTCTTTTAAAATCTGGAGTTAAAATGTTCAATGAAAACTCTAAAGAAAAGGAAGATAACAGTAAACTTATTGATACTTATATGTAAAAATATATAAACTTTTGCTATAAATGTAGTCTCAAAACAAATCTTAAGATTTTAAAGGAATTTTTATGCAAACATACATATTAGAAAAAGGTTTTGCTCATAAACTTTTTATGCTTTTAGCTTTTACAATTTTTACTTCTGTTATGTATCAAGGACATATTAGCAAAAGTGGTATTTATTCTATTCTGTTTTTTGTAGGTGCTGCACTTATTGCTTTTCAGATTGCTTCTATTTTATATGTATTATTTATAAAAAGAAGTGTAGAGGTAAAAATAAAAGATGATAATATTTCATGGAGTTTTTTTGATAATAAAAAATTAATTAAGAATTATAGTCTAAATAAAGATGAGATAAAAGATGTACGTACTGAGATAAATTATCTAACAGGAAATATTTACTCCTCTTTTTCTGTAACTTTTGTATTAAAAAATGATGAGGAAGTAATTTTAACAGATGGTTTATTATATGATTTTGGCTTAAAAAAATCAGAAGATATTTGTAGATTTCTTTTAGAAAACAATTTGGGAGAAGAACAAGATATCAAATTTGCAAAACTTGTAAAAGATTTAGATATTGATACTTCAATAGAACAAAAATTTACAAAAAAAGATGGTAAATATTATTATATAGGAGTTATTTCTAAAAATAAAAAAGAGTTTTTATCACTTAGACTTCAAATAGAAGCACTTTATACTCTATATAAAAATACTAAGAAAAATGCGAATAATGAATTTCTAATAGAATCAGATACAATTAAAGATTCTCATATTCATTTAAGATCAAATGCTATTGGTTTTATGATTGAATTTTATAATGTACAAAGAAAAGAAGATTTAAAAACGTTAAAAGAGATGGGGAAAAGAGAAAAGATAGGATTTTAACCTATCTTTTAAAACATTGATAAAAGTTTCTCAGCCACCTGTTTCATAAAATGCTCTTGATGAAGTTTCACTTCCATCCTCTTCTGACCATTTATTTTTTTCAGGTTTATTAGCTAATACATCTTTTAAAATAGCTGCTGCTTTATCAATATCATTATCTTGAATAGCTTGCTTAATGCTTTGTGCATCTTCAAAATATAAACAAGGAATTAAAACTCCACTTGCTGTTAATCTAATACGATTACAAGTTGCACAAAAGTCATCTTTATGCGGTTCAATTATTCCAAAAATATATCCATCTTCTGTTTGATAATCTTGTGAAGGAGAAGAGCCACTTCTTTCTAATTTTTTAAAATTATATTTTTCTTTAATTATTGCTTGAATTTGCTCAGAATTTAAACCCTTTGCAATATCTGTAGCATGTTTATTTTCCATATACTCAATAAATCTAATAGGATAGCCTCTCTCTTTACAATACTCTAAAAGATCTATAAGCTCACCATCATTTATTCCTTGCATTGGAACACAATTGACTTTTACTTTAAGTCCAGCATCTGAAGCTGCTTGAATACCTTTTAATACTGTTTTCAAAACATCTTTTTGTGCAATTTTAGCTGCCACATCATCTTTTAAAGAATCAAGTGAAACATTAATTCTTTTTAATCCAGCATCTGCTAATTTTTGTGCAGCTTTTGGAAGTAAATAAGCATTTGTAGTAAGTGCTAAATCTATGCCCTCTTTATAATCAGCAATCATCTTTACAAACTTTTCTAGGCCTTCACGAAGTAGTGGTTCACCACCTGTGATCCTAACTTTTGTAATTCCTTCATCAATTGATACCTTAACAAATTTAAATAACTCTTCATAAGATAACAAATTTTCTTTAGGAACCCATGAAAATGGCTTTTCTGGCATACAATATTGGCATCTGAAATTACATCTTTCTGTTACTGAAACTCTTAGATAATCTACTTTTCTTCCATGTCCATCAACTAACATCTTTACCTACTTAATTAAAAATTTCGTTAGCATATTATAAACTTCCTTAAACAAAAAACAATTAGAGGTGTAAAATTACTATTCAAGATACAATTAAGTCAATAAATTTCTTTGATGAATTAAATGATGAACAAATAGAGTTACTAATTTCTATATCAAGCGTAGTGTCATATCCAGAAAAGTCTATACTTTTCTATGAAAGTGATGTAAATATGCAAATGATGTTTCTAGTTGAAGGATTAATTAAAATCTATAAATTAGATAAATTTGATAATGAAATCTTTCTTTACCACATTTATAAGAACTCTATGATTTCTGAATTAACAAAATTAGAAGATGAAGGAATTTATTGTTTTTCTAACGCAGAGTTTACAGAAGATTCTCTTGTACTTTCAATTGATTATAAGAAATTCAAAGAATCATTTTTGGAAAAAAACATTTTAACAATGAAATTAATGGATACTTTACTTGAAAAAACTCATCAACTGCAATGTGTAGTAAATAGAGAATTAGTATTTGATGCCACAGCAAAAGTTGCATTTATGTTAAATGATAACTTAGAGATGTTTAATAAACTTAAACGACAAGAAGTCTCTTTTATGCTTCATATACAACCTGAAACTCTTTCAAGAGTATTAAAAAAACTCTCAAGAAATGGAATTATTGAAGTTTTTGAAGGTGATATAAAAATATTAAATAAAGAGATGTTATTATCAACTTTTAGAGGAGTTGCAGTATGACAACAAATACCATACGAACAAAAATTAGACTAATTGGTGCATTTTTTATTGTAATAATGTTACTAATTGTAGGTACAACAATTTATTTAAATGCAAAAAATAAAAAAGATGCACTTATTATTAATATTGCAGGTAAAGAGAGAATGTTAACACAAAGAATCTCTAAAAATATTTTTTACTTATATCATAATAATTTGCAAGATACTACAGAGCTTGATTCTTCAAAAGAGGAGTTTATTTATAATCTAGAATCACTAAGAGATGGAAATAAATTAATAGATATTGCTAAGGCACCAACAGATCAAATAGCTAAACAAATAGCTAAGGTTGAAGTTTTATGGAATACCTTTAGTAATAATGTTAAGCACTTTAAAACTCTTTTAATTATTAGAGATATTGGACAAAATGAAAAAATTATAAAAAGTTATGTAAATGCAATTTATAATACAAATAACAATTTACTTCATGAAGTTGATAATCTAGTTTCATTATATACTGTTTACAGTGAAAATAAAACTGAAACTATTAAATATTTTCAAATTGTTTTTGTAATTATAATTCTTTTACTGATTATGTATAGTTTAAGAGAGTTAAGAATAATGGAGAATAATGCAAATAAGTTTTTTGAATATTCACACCAATTAATTAATAGTGATATGACTCACTTAGAACCAATACAAATTGAAGCTGAAACAGAAACAGAAATTGTGCAAGCTACAGATACTCTAAATGCTTTTATTAATAAAATAAATTCAGCAGTGGATTACTCATCAGAAGCAATCGAACAATCAAGAAATGCATCTATGAAACTTGAAGAGATTACAGATGAATTTGATAAGGTAATTGGAGAATTAAATCACTCAACTGAAGTATCTAATCAACTTAATAGAAGTGAAGATATGGTTATTGAATCAACAGAAGAGTTAATAAGCTCAACACAAAAACTTCAAGAACTAAAAACAGAACTCGATAAACTTATAAATTCTGCTAAAAACATTGAAAAATAATTTAAATGGCAATATGTATAATTTTTATGCAAATTGCTAAAAAATATACTTGATATTTTGTTATAATTCTGAAAAAAAGAAAAAAAATGAACAAAGTATATTTAACAGGAGCAGGCCCAGGTGACCTAGAACTTCTAACAATTAAAGCCTTAAAAATAATCCAAAAGGCTGATGTAATAATTTATGATAAACTTGCAAACTCTGAAATATTAAAGGAAGCAAAAGATGATGCCCTACTAATTTTTGTAGGAAAAGAGAGAGGAAATCATAAAGTTCCTCAAGATGAAATCAATGAAATAATTTATCAGAATGCCTTAAAATATAAAATAGTTGTTAGACTAAAAGGTGGAGATCCTTTTGTTTTTGGACGTGGAGGGGAAGAAGCCTTATATTTAAAACAAAGAGATATTAAATTTGAAATTATTCCAGGAATTAGTTCTGCTATTGCTGTACCTGCTTATGCTGGAATTCCTGTTACAAATAGAGGAGTAACTCCATCTTTTAGAGTTGTAACAGGACATAGAAAATCAAGTGATAATATTGCAAATATTAATTGGTCTTCATTTATTGAAAATGAAACTATTGTTTTTTTAATGGGTTTACATAATATTCAATTAATAGTAGATAACCTTATAAAGGTTGGAAAACCGCAAGATTATCCTTGTGCTATTATTTCAGAAGGAACAACTAAAAATCAAAAAGTAATAACAGGAACTCTTTGTGATATTGTTTTAAAATCAAAAGATGCCATTAGTCCTGCTATTATAATTGTAGGAGAAGTTGTTAAATTAAGAGAAGACTTAAAGTGGTTTGACTAGCTAAAATAAGCTTTCAAGCCATCTTTATTTACTTTTTTCTCTTTAGTATCTATCAATTCTTCATTTTTAAAAACCCTTAAAATTCTTGATAGAGTTTCAGGGGTTATATTTAGGATTTCAGCAATCAAAACATTTTTTGTATTAAAGAAATCTTCTGGATTTTCATAAAGATATTTAGCAACCCTCTCTTTTGAATCAAGAACTAAATGCATTGAGACTAAATTTTCTAAATTTCTAATTTTTTTAATAAGTGATTTAGTAATTAAAAAAGAGAGTCTTGGATTTGATAAAATCTCATCTTTAAATTTCTCAAAATCTATTTTTAGAACTTCTATATTTGTAAAAGCTTGTGCAGTCGCGGGATAATTTATCTCTTCAAAATTTGCAACTTCTGCTATTAATTCATTTTCATTAAAATATTTTAAAACAAGCTCTTTCTCTGCTGATGTGACTTTATAAAGTTTTATAATACCTTTTAAAAGAAAATACATATATTTAGGATTATCTCCTTCATAAAACAGAATATTCTCTTTATTTAATTTTTCAATATTTGATATCTCTTCAATTTTTTTTAATGTGTTTTCTTCTAAATCCTCAAATAAATATATATTTTTTAATTCCATGATTTTACATATTCCTTAACTTTTTCATCTAAAAACTTCATTCTACTCTTTCCTTTTACTTGTGTTACTCTTAATTCT
This sequence comes from Halarcobacter sp., assembly GCA_041583235.1. Classification (GTDB taxonomy): domain Bacteria; phylum Campylobacterota; class Campylobacteria; order Campylobacterales; family Arcobacteraceae; genus Halarcobacter. The sequence goes on along the minus strand of JBFHGG010000004.1, from coordinate 15,718 downwards.
TTCATCTCTTGTAAAAAAATATTTACATCTTTTGGTATAAATTTTTTTATATATTCTTTAAATCTTTTTGCAAAAGCGGGAGAACTACCATTTGTTGAAATTGCAATTGTTAAATCCCCCTCTTTTATATATGAAGGAAAAATGAAATCACAATACTTTTGTATATCAGAACAATTATATAATATTTTTTTTTCTTTGCACTCAAAATATATTTTTTCTTGTAAATCTATATTATCAATTGCAACAATTACAATATCAAATCCTTTTGCATCACCCTTATTATAATCTCTTTTTTTTATTTCTAAATTATACTCTTTTGATTTAATATTAATATCATTTGAAACACAAGAAGAAATTATTGTGATATTTTCTGTGAAATCTAAAAGCATACGTAATTTTCTAAATGCTACAACACCTGCTCCAACTAATAAGACTTTTTTATTATTCATTGAATATAACATTGGGAAATAAGCCATTTCTTGCCTTTTTATTATTTTTATAATTATAGTTAATTTTTCTGTCAAAAGTATAAATTGCATATAAATTATACAAATACAATAAGAAAATCACATAAATTTCAAATATAATTCTAAATGCTATTCAATTGCTATAGTCTACTATTATACTTGTAATTGAAAAAATATACTAAGGAAAAAGAATGAAATTATTAAAAACTGCCTCGTTAACTATTGCTGCTTTAGCATTAGCTTCAACTGTTGCTTCAGCTGATACTTTAGATACTACAATGAAAAATGGTGAATTAAGTTGTGGTCTTAACACTGGTCTTGCAGGATTTGCATCTCCAGATTCTAAAGGTGTATGGAAAGGTATTGATGTAGATATGTGTAGAGCTGTTGCAGCTGCTGTACTTGGTGATGCATCAAAAGTTAAATATGCACACTTGAATGCAAAAGAGAGATTTACAGCACTTCAAAGTGGTGAAATTGATTTATTAGCAAGAAATACTACATGGACAGCAACCAGAGATACTTCTTTAGGTTTAAATTTTGCAGGTGTTAATTATTATGATGGTCAAGGTTTTTTAGTTTCTAAAAATCTTGGTGTAAAATCTGCAAAAGAGCTTGATGGAGCAACTTTTTGTATTCAAGCAGGAACTACAACTGAGTTAAACTTAACAGATTACTTTAAAGCAAATAAAATGGAATATAAACCAGTTACTTATGATACATCTGCTCAAACAATTGAAGGTTTTGCAGCTGGACGTTGTGATGCTGTAACTTCTGATGCTTCACAATTATATGCATTAAGAACTCAATTAAAAGATCCAAGTTCTGCGATTGTATTACCTGAAATTATTTCAAAAGAGCCTTTAGGGCCTGTTGTAAGACAAGGTGATGATAAATGGTTTAATATTGTAAAGTGGTCTCATATTGCAATGCTAAATGCTGAAGAATTAGGTGTAAATTCATCAAATGTTGATGAAATGTTAAAATCTAAAAATCCAAATGTTCAAAGATTATTAGGTGGTTCTGGTGATATTGGTAAGAACTTAGGATTAGATGCTAAATGGGCTTATAATATAATCAAACAAGTTGGTAATTATGGGGAAGTATTTGAAAGAAATATTGGTAAAGATTCTCCATTAGGAATTTCTAGAGGTCAAAATGCGTTATGGAAAGATGGTGGTCTTCAATATGGAGCTCCAATTAGATAGTCAAAAAGCAATTTTACTATACTAATCTAATTATCAAAAGGGGGAAGTGAATCTTCCCCTTTTTTTGTAAGAAGGCAAAAAAAAATGACAAAACAAAAAAGAAAGCCCCAATCCTCGGTTGCTTTTTATAACAACCCAGAAAATAGGGCTATAATTTATCAAATACTTGCACTTGCAGGTATTTTCTTATTTACATATTTTGTTTTAAACAATATGTTTATAAATATTGAAAAACGTGGGATTAATACAGGATTTGATTTCTTAAGCAGCGAAGCTGGTTTTGGAATTCTACAAACACTAATAGAATATGATGAAGCTAATTCTCATGGTAAAGTATTTATTGTAGGATTATTAAATACTATTCTTGTTTCAGCAATTGGTATTTTCTTTGCAACAGTTATTGGTTTACTTGTAGGGATTGGAAGATTATCAAAAAACTTTATGGTAGCTAAATTATCTCTTATTTATGTAGAGACATTTAGAAATATTCCGATTTTACTACAAATTCTATTTTGGTATAATGTTGTATTAGCCTCATTACCAGGCCCAAGACAATCTCTTTCATATTTTGATTCTATTTTCTTTAATAATAGAGGTTTATATATTCCAAGACCTGTTTTAGAAAGTGGATTTACAGCTGTTATTATTGCATTTGTTATTGCTCTAGCTTCTGTATTTTACTTATCAAAATGGTCTAAAAAAAGACATGATGAAACAGGTGAAGAGTTTCCTTTACTTTCAGCATCCCTTGCAATATTAATAGGAGCCCCTACTTTGGTATTCTTTTTAAGTGGTATGCCTGCAACGTTAGAGTTTGCAGAATTAAAAGGATTTAACTTTAAAGGTGGATGGACATTAATTCCTGAATTATTAGCACTTGCATTTGCACTTAGTATTTATACAGCTACTTATATAGCTGAAGCAGTGAGGGCAGGTATTGAAGCAGTTCCCAAAGGTCAAAAAGAAGCAGCTAGTGCCTTAGGTTTAAAAGATCATATAATCTTAAAAAAAGTTGTATTACCTCAAGCATTGAGAGTTATTATTCCTCCTGTTATTAATCAATATCTTAACTTAGTTAAGAACTCCTCACTTGCAACAGCAATTGGATATCCTGAATTAGTAACTGTATTCTCAGGAACATCGCTAAATCAAGTTGGGCAAGCAATTGAAATTATATTAATGACAATGGCAGTTTACTTAACAATTTCTATTGTAATTTCTATATTTATGAATTATGTAAATGCAAAAATGCAAATAAAGGAGAGATAATGGCAACGTATAAAAAATTAGAAACAAGATCTGCTCCTTTAGGAACAAAAGGAATTTCATATTGGGTTAGAGAAAACTTATTCTCTTCTATTACAAGTTCAATATTAACTATATTATCATTTATATTAATATATTTTACAATTCCTCCTTTATTAGACTGGATGATTTTTGATGCAACATGGAGTGGTACAAAAGAAGAGATTTCAGGGGATGGTGCGAGATGGATATTTATTTATGAAAAATTCAATCAATTTATTTATGGATTCTATCCTGAAGATCAATATTGGAGACCAAATTTAATATTAGCTATATTTATTGCCTTTGTAATTGCTTTTAAAAAAGTAGATAATACAAAAGTTAGAGCTTTTATAATTATCTCTTTCCCTATTTTATCTTTCATTTTATTACATGGAGGTTTAGGTTTAGAAGTAGTTCCTACTACAAAATGGGGTGGACTACTACTTACTATTGTTGTAGCTTCAGTTGGTATTATTGCATCTTTCCCTATAGGGATTTTATTTGCTTTAGGTAGGCAATCTAATATGCCAATTATAAAAACAATATCTGTAATGTATATTGAGTTTATTAGAGGGGTTCCTTTAATTACCTTACTTTTTATGTCTTCTGTTATTTTACCACTATTCTTCCCTGAAGGAATGGATTTTGATAAATTATTAAGAGCATTAATTGGTATTACTCTATTCCAAGCTGCATATATAGCAGAAGTTATAAGAGGTGGTTTACAAGCCATTCCAAAAGGTCAATATGAGGCAGCAGATGCAATGGGACTTACGTATTGGCAAGTGATGGGATTAATTATACTTCCACAAGCACTTAAAATATCAATTCCAAATATTGTTGGTTCATTTATTGCACTATTTAAAGATACAACTCTAATCTTAATTATTGGATTATTTGATGTACTTGCAATGGTTACATTAACAACAACAGATGCAAACTGGTTAGGATTCGAAACAGAAGGTTACGTGTTTGTAACTCTTGTTTATTGGCTTATTTGTTTTAGTATGTCAAGATATGCTAAATCAATTGAAGATAAATTTAATACAGATCACAAATAGTATAAGAAAATAGGAAAAAATTATGAGTGAATTAGAATATATGATAGAAATGAATCAAGTTAACAAATGGTATGGAGATTTTCATGTACTAAAAGATGTAAACTTAAAAGTAAAAAAAGGAGAAAGAGTAGTTATTTGTGGACCCTCAGGTTCTGGAAAATCAACTACGATTAGATGTATAAATAGACTTGAACCTTTTCAAGAGGGTGAAATCTATGTAAAAGGTTTAGAGTTAACTGAAGATGTAAAAAGAATTAGAGAGATTAGAACTCATGTTGGAATGGTTTTTCAACATTTTAATTTATTCCCTCATCTTTCAATTTTAGAAAACCTTATACTAGCACCTACTTGGGTTTCAAAAATGCCAAGAAAAGAGGCTATTAAAACTGCTATGCATTATTTAGAAAGAGTAAAAATTGCAGATCAAGCAGATAAATTCCCAAATCAATTATCAGGAGGGCAACAACAGCGTGTTGCAATTGCTAGATGTTTATGTTCAAACCCTGATATTATGCTATTTGATGAACCAACAGCAGCACTAGACCCTGAAATGATTGGTGAAGTTTTAGATGTAATGACTGAACTTGCTGATGATGGTATTACAATGGTTTGTGTAACTCATGAAATGGGATTCGCAAAAAAAGTAGCAGATAGAGTAATCTTTATGGATGCAGGTCAAATTGTTGAAGAAAATACACCACATGAATTTTTTGATAATCCACAATCTGATAGATTAAAAATGTTCTTAGAACAAATTTTAGATCATTAAACTTAAAAATATATACGAATACTCTTTTTATAGTATTCGTATATAACTCTATTTGCATACTTTTTAGCCACTAAATATTGTTATTATGTTATTAGCCTCTTTTTATAGTTTATAAAAGAAATCTAAATAAAGGTTGTAAAATGAGTATACTAAATCTTTTTAAAATTGGTATTGGACCATCAAGTTCCCATACAGTTGGACCAATGATTATTGCCAAAAATTTCTGCACATTAATAAAAGAACAAAATTATTTTCCTCTTACAACAAGAATTAAAGTGGAACTTTATGGTTCATTGGGTGCAACAGGAATTGGACATCAAAGTGATATTGCTGTTTTGTTAGGACTTATGGGAAATCATCCTAAAACTGTAAATACAAATACAATAGAAGAGCTAGTTGATAATATAAAAAAGACATCTACAATTAAACTTCTAAATGAAAAAACTATTAACTTTTCAATGATAGACGATTTAATCTTACATAAAATGGAATCTTTACCCTTCCATCCAAATGGAATTAAGATATCAATCTTTAATTTAGAAGATGAACTCTTTTCCAAAATTTACTATTCAATTGGAGGAGGAGAAGTATTAAGTGAAGATGAAATTACTTTAGAAAAAAAAGATGAAAAAAAATTACCTTATAATTACTCAAATGCAAAAGAATTATTAGAACTATGTAAAGAAAATAAACTTACAATTGCTCAACTAATTTTTGAAAATGAAAAAGTCTATAATTCAGAGAATAAAATAAAAGCATCACTTTTTGAAATTTGGAAAGTTATGAATGAATGTGTAACTAATGGTCTTAATAGTGATGGATTTCTTCCTGGGGGACTGAATGTACCAAAAAGAGCTTATAAAATACATGAAAAATTAAAAAATAAACGTACCATAGATCCCTTAGCTTTCGTTGATTGGATTAATTTATATGCCTTAGCAGTAAATGAAGAAAATGCCTCAGGGAAAAGAGTTGTAACCGCACCTACAAATGGTGCAGCAGGAATAATTCCAGCAGTATTACACTATATAGTAAATTTTTTAGTAACTAGAGAAGATAAAGAAAAAGTTATTATTGATTTTTTATTAACAGCTGGTGCGATTGGTCTTTTATACCAAAGAAATGCCTCTATTTCAGGTGCAGATGTTGGATGCCAAGGGGAAGTTGGAGTTGCTTGTTCTATGGCAGCAGCAGCTATGGCAGAGTTTTTAGGTGCAACAATTGAGCAAATAGAAAATGCAGCAGAAATTGCCATGGAACATAATCTAGGACTTACTTGTGATCCTATAGGGGGACTTGTACAAATACCTTGTATTGAAAGAAATGCTATGGCAGCTATGAAAGCAGTAAATGCAGCAAGAATGGCATTAAATGAAGATGGGACACATTATGTATCTTTAGATTCAGTGATAAGAACAATGTATACCACAGGTAAAGATATGCAAAATAAATATAAAGAGACATCAAAAGGTGGATTAGCTGTACATTATGTTGAATGCTAGGTAAGTGCCAACCAAATACCAATTCCCATCATCATAAATCCAGCAACTTTATTTATAAATCTTACATTAGAACTATTTTGAAGTAGCTTTCTTAAAGTCTTTCCACCTGTTGCATAAATTATTAAACAAAAAAATTCAAGTAATAAAATAATTAAAATTAAAACAATTAACTGAGATGCCATAGGAAGATTCTTATCAATAAAAGGTGGCAAAAGGGCTATAAAGAAAGCCCAACCTTTTGGATTTGCAATTGCTGTTATAAAACCTTGTATTGCCAAAGATTTTTTAGAAATATTAAAATTACACTCTTCTAAATTTAAAGCCATTTTTCCACGAGATAAAAACATTTGAATACCTAAATAGATTAAATAAGCTCCTCCACCATATTTTAAAACTAAAAAAATACTTGGATATTTTAACATAATTGTAGCAACTCCAATAACTGAAGAAGTAGCAACTAATCCAACACCTAAAAGCTCGCCATACATCATATATAGAGTTTTTTTCAAACCTATGCTCATACCCATACTAAGAGATAATGTCATGCACATTCCAGGAGTTAAAGATACTAAAAAAAATGTTGGGATAAAAACAGCTAGAAGTGTTAAATTTAAAATGTCCAAAATAATCCTTTACAAAAAAAGATTATATAAAAAAAGTATAAAAGAAGAGCTTTTTTTGCCCTTCTTTTTTATTTAAATAATTAATTAAAATTTTAGTTAAAAGATACAGCTTCAAAAGGAATATCTAAACTAATAGAAACTGCTTCATTAGTTAGTTTTCCATCATAAGTATTTAATCCATTTAATAGATGTTTATCATCAGCTAAGGCTTTTTCTAAACCTTTGTTTGCTATTGCTAAACCATGTCTTAATGTAGTTGCTGTTAATGCTAAAGTAGAAGTTAAAGATACAGCGCCAGGCATATTTGCAACACAGTAATGTAAAACATCATTTACAACATAAGTTGGGTTATCATGGTATGTAGCTTTTGAAGTTTCGAAACAACCACCTTGGTCAATGGCAACATCAACTACTACAGCATTTTTCTTCATAAGTTTTAAATCTTCTTTTGAAATAAGTTTAGGTGCTGCAGCACCAGGAATTAAAACAGCCCCAATTACTAAATCTGCTTCTTTAATTGATTTAACAATATTCGATCTATTTGAAAATAGTGTTGTAACCTTGCTTCCAAAAATATCATCATAATAAGCAAGTCTTGAAGCTGAAATATCCATTACTGTCACATTAGCACCTAAACCAACGGCCATTTTACAAGCATTTAATCCAACAATTCCACCACCAATAATAACAACATTTCCTCTTTGCACACCTGGAACTCCACCTAGAAGTACTCCTCTACCACCAAAAGGTTTTTCTAAGTATTTAGCACCCTCTTGAGCTGCTAATCTTCCTGCAATTTCACTCATTGGAGTTAAACAAGGAAGTCCCCCTTCAGGACTTGTAATTGTTTCATAAGCAACAGCTTTTACTTTTTTAGCTAATAAAGCTTGGGCTTGTGGTTTATCTGCTGCTATATGTAAATAAGTATATAAAATTTGTCCTTCATGGAAAAAGTCATACTCTTCAGGTAATGGTTCTTTAACTTTTATAATCATTTCACTATCATCAAAAAGTTTTTGTTTATCTGATACTAATAAAGCTCCAACTGCTTCATACTCACTATTTTCAAAACCAGCTCCAATACCTGCATCTACTTCAACAAAAACTTTATGTCCATTTTTAACATATGCTTCAACATCATCAGGTGTTAAACCTACTCTATACTCATGTACTTTAATCTCTTTTACTAAACCTATATTCATTTCTTTCACTCCATATTTTAATTTAATTAAATTCTAACATATTTTATTAAAATTATATTTAATTTAATTAAATATATTGCATATTTTTTAAACATTATTTACTAATATTAAAATTAATAGTAATTTCGCTAAACTTACAAGCAAATATTGAAGGTTTTTTATGCAAAATGATATTAATGTAGGTACAAAAATAAAAGAGTTAAGATTAAGAATTAATATGAGCGCTAAGGATTTAGCAAATAATGCTCAAATTTCTGTTGGAATGTTATCACAATTAGAGAATGGTTCTACTCAAGGTTCAGTTGAAACCTTAAGAAAAATAGCACGTGTTTTAGATACTACCCTTGCCCAACTTTTTACTGATGAAAATATAAATATTGTAAGAGAATCTGATGATGAGTCAATATATATAGTAAGAAAAGATGAAAGAAAGAAAATATCTTTCCCTGATCCTTTATATAATTGTGAACTATTGGTTCCGGATTTACAAGGAGATATTGAATTTGTACTTGTAAATTTAGAGCCAAATAGAATAAGCGAAGAGATAATTCCTCATACAAAAGGGGGAGAAGAGTGTAATTATGTACTAAAAGGTGAGATATTTGTTACATTAAATAATAGAGAATTTAAATTAAAAAAAGGAGACTGCATTAGGTTTAATCCAGAAACTCCTCATAAAATAGAGAATAGAAGCCAAAAAAAGGCTTCATATATCTCAGCAATTACACCCGTCTCATTTTAAGAAAATAGTTTTTTAAAAAATCTAACTATGCAACAATCATTATTGTTTAGCATTTCATAAGCTTTTTCAATTGATTCAATTCTATTTGCAGCAAAAAGTAAAATAGCTACATTTAGTTTTACAAGTTTCATTACTTCTTCATTTGGATTATTTAATACTTCAATTGCCTCTTCTAAAGTAATATTTTCATATTTTTTATCATATTTAATACCTAAATCTTTCAACTTAATACTTTTTTCAATAATCTCATTTTCAACTTTTGTCCAATATTTAAAATCTTTGAATACTTCAGGGTTTCCTTCTCCACCTTTTATTACTAAAAGATTTTCATAATTTTCTCCAAATAACATATTATATTTTTCTACATAGGGTTTATGAAAAGCTGAAGTTATAGCAAATTTTGATTTAGCAGGATTTAATAACTTTTCAACAGTATTAAATATAGTTCTCATATATAATTGTTTTCTTAAATGTGTTAAATCAGATAACTCTTTAAAATACTCTGCTCTATTAAAAAAATGAATATTATCTTCTAAATCAATAGCATTTACTAACTCTTTTAAAGTAAGTCCATTTTTTGCAGGTTGAGGATAATCCCCACTTACAATTAAATCAAAGGGTTTTATCTCTTTATTTTTTTTGAAAAACTCTTTTAACACTTTTCCATATAAAGGGAAAAGATAAGCTTGTTCTGTTTTTCCATCAAAAGAATAACCTAACTCTATTGATTCTGGTATTTCAACTCTTTTTATATATTTATCAAAAGATTCTAAACACCCTTTTAATTCATCATCACTTTCAAGTTTTACACGTAAAAGCATTAAAAATGCAGCACTTTGCTCACTATCACATTTTTGTTCAAGAATTGCTTCTATTGCTTCACTTATTTCTTCTTTTGTAAGATTTCTGTTTGATTTAGGGCCTGTTCCAACTGCTTTAATATATTTAAAAAAATTCATATTCCTTTTCTTCCTTTAAATTGTATAATCATTTTTAATTTTATTTCTTTCTCTAGATGCCATAATAGCATATGTTCGATTAAATAAGACTATTTATATCTTATTTAAAACTTAATTTAATTGACTAAAGTCAAAGATTATGTATATACTAAGTGCTAAAATTCTTGTTGAAACTTACAAAAGGAGAAATAAATGGCACTTTCGAGAAGAGATTTTCTTAAAAGTTCAGCGGCAGCTTCTGCGGCAGCAGCAGTGGGGATGAATGTTCCTACGCAAATGCAAGCAGCAGCTAAAAACGCTGAAGGTGGCTGGAGATGGGACAAGGCAGCTTGTAGATTCTGTGGTACAGGTTGTGGTATTATGCTAGCTACAAAAGGTGGTAAAATTGTTGCAGTAAAAGGGGACCCGGCGGCTCCTGTTAATAGAGGTCTTAACTGTATTAAAGGTTACTTCAATGCTAAAATTATGTATGGAGCTGATAGATTAAAGCAACCATTATTAAGAGTTGGTGCTGATGGTAAAACATTTGACAAAAATGGTAAATTTGCTCCTGTATCTTGGGAAAGAGCATTTGATGAAATGGAAGTTCACATCAAAAAAGCACTTAAAGCTTCTGGACCTGAAGGAGTTGGTGTATTTGCTTCTGGACAATATACTGTTATGGAAGGTTATGCAGCTCAAAAAATGATGAAAGCTGGATTTAGATCAAATGCAATTGATCCAAATGCTAGACACTGTATGGCATCTGCTGTTGTTGGTTTCTATCAAACATTTGGTATTGATGAGCCTTCTGGTTGTTATGATGATATCGAACTTACTGATACTATTGTATCTTGGGGTTCAAACATGGCAGAAATGCACCCTATTTTATGGTCAAGAGTTACTGATAGAAAACTATCTGATCCTAAAAATGTAAAAGTTGTAAATATTTCAACTTATAGACACAGAACTTCGGATTTAGCTGATACTGAAATTATCTTCACTCCAAATACTGACTTAGCTTTATGGAATTATATTGCAAGAGAAATCGTATATAATGCACCTGAAGCAATTGATTGGGATTTTGTAAAAGAACATATTGTTTTTGCAGCATCTCCAGTTAATATGGGTTATGGGATGAGAAGAAAAGGTGAAAAATCTCTAGTTGATGGTAAATATTCTAAAGCAGAAATGGAAACTATTGATAAAGAAATGGTAAAAGTTATTTCTGAAACTGAAGCGCCTGCACTTAAACCTTATGGATATAAAGCTGGTGATAAAATGGTTAATAAACCTGCTGGTTTAAAACACTGGGAAATCTCTTTTGAAGAGTATAAAAAATTCTTAGAACCATATACATTAGATTACGTTGCAAAAATTTCTAAAGGTAACCCTGATGAAGATATCAACGAATTTAAAGCTAAATTACAAGAATTAGCAAACCTTTATATTGAAAAAAATAGAAAAGTTGTTTCTTTCTGGACAATGGGAATGAATCAACATACAAGAGGTACATGGGTTAATACTTTAGCTTATAATGTTCACTTCTTATTAAATAAACAAGCTAAGCCAGGTTCTGGTGCATTCTCACTTACAGGTCAGCCATCTGCTTGTGGAACTGCAAGAGAAGTTGGAACATTTGCACATAGATTACCTGCAGATATGATGGTAGCATCTCCAAAACATAGAGCTATTACAGAAAAAGCATGGAAAATTCCTGGTGGAACTTTAAATCCAAAAGGTCACCAACATATTATGAAAATTCATAGAGATCTTGAAGATGGAACTATGAAATTTGCATGGGTAAATGTTTGTAACCCATACCAAGATACTGCATCTGCATCACATTGGATTAAAGCAGCTAGACAAATGGATAACTTTATTGTAACTTCTGATGGATACCCTGGTATCTCTGCAAAAGTTTCTGATCTTATCTTACCATCTGCTATGATTTATGAAAAATGGGGAGCTTATGGGAATGCTGAAAGAAGAACTCAACATTGGAGACAACAAGTATTACCAGTTGGTGATGCAATGTCTGATACATGGCAATGGGTTGAGCTTTCAAAAAGATTTACTGTTAAAGATTTATGGGGTGAACAAACTCTATTAAGTACAGGTGGAAAGAAAAAACTTCCTAATGTAATTGCTGAAGCTAAAAAAATGGGATATACAGAAAACACAACAATGTTTGATATTCTTTTTGCAAATGAAAAAGCAAAATCTTATAAAGTAAGTCAAGATGATCCAATCCAAGCTGGTTATGATAATACAGAAGCATCTGGAGATTCAAGAAATGTTATTGGGTCAGATGGTAAAGTTTGGGAAGGTTATGGATTCTTTATTCAAAAATACCTATTTGAAGAGTATGCAGACTTTGGTAGAGGACATGCACATGACCTTGCTGATTTTGATACTTATCATAGAGTAAGAGGACTTAAATGGCCAGTTGTTGATGGTAAAGAGACTCAATGGAGATTTAATACTAAATACGATCCATATGCTAAAAAAGCAAATCCAACTAGTGATTTTGCATTCTATGGTACATTAGCTAAAGCACTTGCACAAGGTGATTTAACTGGTATTAAAGATAAAACAAAAAAATCTTTAAAAAATAAAGCTAAAATCTTTGCAAGACCATATATGGATCCTCCAGAAATTCCAGATGAAACATATCCAGTATGGTTAAGTACAGGTAGAGTATTAGAGCACTGGCATTCTGGAACTATGACTATGAGAGTTCCTGAATTATATAGAGCTGTTCCAGAAGCATTATGTTACATGCACCCTGAAGATGCAAAAAAATATGATGTAAAACAAGGTGGTCTATGTTGGGTTGAATCTAGACGTGGAAAAGTTAAAGCTAGAGTTGAAACTAGAGGAAGAAATAGACCTTCAAAAGGACTTGTTTTTGTTCCATGGTTTGATGAAAAAGTATTTATTAATAAAGTTTGTGCTGATTATACTTGTCCACAGTCTAAACAAACAGACTTTAAAAAATGTGCTGTAAAAATTTATAAAGCATAATTAAGGAGGGTATATTGTTTTGAGCAATATAAATCCTCATAAAGAAAAACAAAGTTGGAAAAAAAGATGAAAACTGGTGTAACTAAAAAAGAACCTATTAGCGACAGAAGAAGATTCTTTCTTGATATTGCAAGATCAATTGGTCTTGCAACATTAGGAGGGCTCACTTGGAGTGCTTATGTTAGTGAAGTTTCTGCTTCAAAACTAACATTAAGACCACCAGGAGCTTTAAAAGAAGAAGATTTCTTAAGTACTTGTATTAAGTGTGGAATGTGTGTAGAAGCATGTCCTTTTGATACATTAAGCTTAGCAAAACCTGGAGATAATAAACCAATAGGTACACCATATTTTATTCCAAGAGAGATTCCTTGTTATATGTGCCCTGATATTCCTTGTGTTCCTGTATGTCCTACAGGAGCCTTGGATATTGCAAGCCTTAAAAGTGAAAAAAAAGAGTTAGATATAAATGTTGCTGACATGGGTGTTGCAGTTATTGATGAAACAAACTGTATTGCATTCTGGGGAATTCAGTGTGATGCATGTTATAGAGCATGTCCAATTTTAGGTGAAGCAATTACTGTTGAATATACAAAAAATGAAAGAACGGGTAAACATGCTTTCATGAAACCTGTTGTTCATAGTGATGTTTGTACTGGATGTGGACTTTGTGAAAAAGCATGTGTAACTGAAAAAGCATCTATTTTTGTTCTACCAAGAGAAGTAGCTCTTGGACGTGCTGGTGATTACTATATCAAAGGCTGGGACAAAGGTGATGAAAAAAGACTAGAAAATGCAAAAAGTATTACAACTACAACAGAAAGAAGTAAAAACAAAGCAGTGGATACTTTAAATAGTGGATTGGAGGATTTATTAAAATGAGAAATTATTTATATAAACACCGATTCTTATTTTTAAGAAGATTTACACAGACTTTGATTATGGTTTTATATGTTATAGCAAATGTTTATGGAGTTAATATTTTAATGGGAAACTTAAGTTCTTCATTATTATTAGGATTAATTCCTTTAAGTGATCCTTATGCAGTAATGCAAATGTTTTTTGCAGGAGCTGTTTTAACATTTGATGTAATTGTTGGAGCTTTAATAATTTTAACTTTTTATGCAATTGTTGGTGGTAGAGTTTTTTGTTCATGGGTTTGTCCTGTGAATATGATTACTGATTTAGCGAATTATTTGCGAAGAGCATTAGGCTTTAATCAGATTCAAAAGAAACAACCAGCTTCTAGAAATATTAGATATTGGGTTATAGTAATAAGTCTTATAATCTCTTTTATTCTAGGAATTACAGCATTTGAATTTATTTCACCAATTTCAATGGTTCACAGAGGCATAATATTTGGTCTTGGTCTTGGATGGGCAGCAATGCTAGTAATATTTCTTTTTGACTTATTTGTTTTAAAAAATGGCTGGTGTGGTCATTTTTGTCCACTAGGTGGATTCTATTCACTAGTTGGAAAATTTAGTTTAATAAGAGTAAATCATGATTCTGATAAATGTACTGCATGTATGAAATGTAAAGAAGTTTGTCCAGAAATGCAAGTTTTACATATGGTTGCAAAAGAGTCGAAACCAGTTCTATCTGGTGAATGTACAAACTGTGGTCGATGTATCGAAGTTTGCGATGATGATGCTCTAATATTTACATTAAGAAATAAAAAAAATGGAGAAGAAAATGAAAATAACTAATATAGCTTTAGGATTTTTTACAGCAGCAGCAATCTTCGCAGCGGGTTGTACTGCGAATCAAACTGTAAGTGAAGAGTCTTTAGGTTTAAGAAAGACAAATTTATATACTGAAGATACAACTGTTGGAGATAAAACAGTTTACAGTAAAAAAATGGCTGGAGAGAGTAAATTAATTGAAAGAGCTTTTGAAAATGCTCCTCCAATGATTCCTCATAGTGTAGATGGAATGTTACCAATTGTTGTAAGTGAAGACTTAAGCAATTCTTGTACATCTTGTCATACTCCTGGAATAGCTGAAGCAATGAATGCAACTCCAATTCCTAAATCACATTTTACAGATTTTAGACCAGATACTTCATTAGCAGAAGATGGAAGAATTGTGAAAAATGGAACAGTTGTTGAGAATACAAGTGATCTTAAAACAAGTAGTAAATCATTAGATAAACTATCTGGGACAAGATTTAATTGTACATTATGTCATGCTCCACAATCAATGGAAACAAAAGCTCCTACAAATGAATTCCAAACAGAATTTAGAAGTGAAGGATTAAATAGTAAATCTAACTTAATTGATAATATCAATGAGGGTGTAAAATAAATTATGGAAAGAAGAGAGCTATTTAGCTCTCTTACTTCTTCTTTTAAAAAAGAAGAGAGTGAGAGTAAAATTTTAAGACCTTCATATTATAAAGATGAATCTGATTTTCTCAAAAATTGTATAAATTGCGATGGTAAATGCAGCAATTTTTGTGAAGAACATATAATAAAAATAGCAGAAGATAAAACTCCTTATTTAGATTTTACAAATAGCGGATGTACATACTGTGATGAGTGTGCTCTTGCATGCGATGAATATAACGTTTTAGATATAGAAAATAAAAAACAAATCAATGCCAAGATAAGTATAAATATTGTAAAATGTTTAAGCTGGAATCAAACAATGTGTTTTTCATGTAAAGACCCATGTTTAGATGATGCCATCGAATTTATAGGAATGTTTAGACCAGAAATCATATCTGATAAATGTACATCTTGTGGTTTTTGTATTAAAGCATGTCCTACTAATGCAATAGAAATAAATTAAAACTAAAGGCTTAGAATGAAATTAATTTTTACTTTAATATTTTGTTTTTCATTTCTTTTTTCAAGTCAAATAAAACCAAATCATACTTATATAGCAAGTGGG
>JBFHGG010000003.1:0-70805 GCA_041583235.1 Halarcobacter sp. | reverse complement strand
GGCATATAATAAAGAATATATTGCTATAAAAGCTAAAAAAAAGCTCTTAGAGAAAAAAACTTCTTTAAATTATCCTTTTTTATTAAAAAAATTAAATAAAGAAAATAAATATTTAGCTTGTAAAATAGGAGTATGCTTTGCTTATGGTAAAGAGTTTACGGAAATTATAAAAGAGATAGAAAAAGAAATTAAAAAATAAGTATTTAACTTTCAAATTATTAAGATAATTTTATTAAGGTCATTAAGGTGGTGTTAATAAAGAATTAAAAAACCATTAAAACCCTCATGTCATACTTTCACTGTAAGAAATGAAAAGAGCTTACAAGTTTGAAGTGTGATTGAATCAAAACAATCAGAATTATATGAAAAGATTATTAACAAAAAATAAAAGGATTTAAAATGAAAACAAAAAATATTTTACTTGCAGTAGCAATGACAGGTTTATTAAGTACAGGACTTTATGCAGCAGGAAATGGACAAGGAATGATGCAAAAAGGAATGAACAATGGTGATTATTGCAATATGCAAAAATCTCATAAAATGATGAAAAAAGGGAATAAAAAAGGGAATAATGGACCAATGTCTCTTTTAAGACAATTAAATTTAACACCTGATCAAAAACAA
Organism: Halarcobacter sp.; assembly: GCA_041583235.1. Taxonomy (GTDB): domain Bacteria; phylum Campylobacterota; class Campylobacteria; order Campylobacterales; family Arcobacteraceae; genus Halarcobacter. The sequence continues at coordinate 70,181 of JBFHGG010000003.1, read as the reverse complement.
GAAATTGTTAATATCAGAAAAGATATTATGAAAAATAGAGTTACACCTGATGTAGCATTTACAAAAACTTCTTTTGACAAAGCAAAATTCATTGAAATAATGAAACAAAAAAGAGATAATATGATAGAATCAAAAGCTGAAATGATGGATAGAGTTTATAAAATTCTAACACCAAAACAAAAAGAGCAATTTAAAGTTTTAATGGATTTAAAAAAAGAAAGAAAAATTGCTATGATGGATAAAAGGATGAATTTTGATCAAAATAGCTATGGTAGAAGATGATCTCGAACTTGCAGATGTTTTAACTCAATATTTAAAACAATATAATATTGAAGTTACAAACTACGAAGAGCCTTTTTTGGCTCTTAGTAGTTTAAGAGTTAATAAAGAGAAATATGACTTAATAATTTTAGACTTAACACTCCCTGGAATGGATGGACTTGATGTTTGTAAACTAATAGTAAAAGATTATGACATTCCTATTATTATATCAAGTGCAAGAAGTGATATAACTGATAAAGTGACAGCCTTACAACTTGGAGCTGATGATTATCTACCAAAACCTTATGATCCTAGAGAATTAGAAATTAGAATAAAAACTATTTTAAGAAGATTTAATCATATTGGTGAAGACTCTATACAAAAAGAAAAAACTAAACTTTTTAATTTAGATAGTGAGAAAAGAGAAATTACAAAAGATGGGAAATTTTTAAAATTTACTGCTGCTGAATATGAAGTCTTATCTTTAATGTTAAAAAGAGAAGGATTTGTAATAAGTAGAGAAGATATTTTTGAAAATTCAGATTTAATGAATGCTGATTATGAAAATTCAGGTTCACTTGCTGTTATAATAAATAGAATTAGACATAAAATCGAGGATAATCCAAAAGAACCTAAGTATCTTCATACAATAAGAGGAATGGGGTATAAATTTACAAATGAATAGACAATCAATATTTTTCACAATTAGCGTTAGTTTTATTATATCAATTTTATTGGTAATTATTAGTTTTGTAATAATTATGCTAAATAATCAAAAAAGAATGGAGCATCAATTATTGGATAAGTATGAACCCATTGGAAAAATGATTTTTAGACAACATTATAGAAATGGTGGCATAAATAAAAAGTTTGAGGAAGATATAAAAGCTTTAAATTATGAAATATTTAATAAAAAGGCTTTAGTAAATGCAATTACTTATAACCCTGAAACAAAAGTTCTAGTAGAAAAAAGAACAAGAAATGGTATATTTAGAATATTACAAGTAAATGATAGACAATTTTTATATATAAAAAGAAATAAAAAAACATTTTTAATTGAAGATAAAAATGAATTTTCCCAAGATTCAAGAATATATATTATCTTAGTCTTTGCAGTTATTTTATTAACACTTATTTTATCTTTTATTGCAACATTAAAAAAACTAATACCTTTAAAACTTTTAAAAGATAAAGTTAGCACCTTAGGTGAAGAAAATTTTGATTTTGAATGTTGTAATTTAGATGGGAAAGATGAGGTTTCTTTATTAGCAGTTGAATTTAAAAAAAGCGCGAAGAAATTACAAGAGATAAAAGAAGCTAGAAATATTTTTATAAGAAATATTATGCATGAACTTAAAACACCGATTACAAAAGGAAAGTTTTTAACAGAACTTGAAAGAAATGAAAAAAATGATACAACATTAAAAGAGGTTTTTAATCGCTTAGAACTTCTTATAAATGAATTTGCTTCAATAGAAGAGCTTATCTCATCTACAAAAAATATAGAAAAAAACTTTTACTTTTTAGATGATATTTTAGATAATGCAAAAGATATTTTGATGATTGATGATAATATTGTAGAGGGTAGTTTTGAAAATAAAAAACTAAAAGTAAATTTTAAGCTTTTTTCAATAGCTGTTAAAAATTTAATTGATAATGCAATTAAATATAGTAGCGATAAAAAAGTTATTGTAAAAGTTGAAGATGAAGATATTATTTTTGAAAATTTAGGAAAAGAACTAGAGTTTGATTTAGAAAAATATTATGAACCATTTTTTGCTAATGAAGAGAAAATCAAAAACTCTTTTGGTTTAGGTTTATATATTGTAAATAGTATTTTAAAAGCAAATAATTATACTCTATTTTATGATTATAAAGATGGTAAGAATATATTTACATGTAAAAAGGACAAGGTATTATCTACGAAATAGCAATAATTGGAGCTGGAGCAAGCGGACTAATGTTTGCTTCTTTAGTAAAAAATAAAAATATTTGTTTAATTGAATCAAATAGTAAAATAGCTCAGAAAATAAAAGTCTCAGGTGGAGCAAAATGTAATATTACAAATGAATTTGTAAGTTATAAAAATTACTTAGGTGATGAAGAGTTTACAAAAAATACATTAAATGCTTTTACAAATAAAGATTTATTAAATTTTTTAAATAAAAATGGTGTTTACCCAAAAGTTAATGCAAAAATTGTAAAAGGAACATATTTTTGTAATTCTTCTAAAGATGTAATTTCTATGTTTGAAAAACTTACAACACATACAAAAAAATTTATGGATACAAAAGTTTTAGATATTGAAGTTTTTAAAAAAGACTCAAATACTCATTTTAAAATCAAAACAAATAAACAAGTAATTGAAGCAAAAAAAGTAATTGTTTCAAGCGGCGGTTTATCTTATGTTGGATTAGGAGCCTCTTCCATTGCTTATGATATAGCAGAAAAATTTGAACATGCAATAAATAAAACAAAGCCTGCTCTTGTAGGTTTTACAGTTCAAAAAAACCAGTTCTGGTTTAAAAACTTAAGTGGTTTATCTTGTATGGTTCAAACAAAAGTAGGAGAAAAAACTTTTGATGGCTCTTTACTTTTCGCCCATAAAGGATGCTCTGGACCAGTTATTTTAAACTCTTCTTTATATTGGCAAAAAGGAAAAATGAGTATTGATTTCCTTCCAAATAAAAAACTTGAAAGCTTTTTAAAAGGTAATAAAAAAATAAGCACTGCTTTTCCTCTTCCTAAAAGATTTATGCTTGAGTTTTTAAACTCAATTGATTTAAAAGACAAAGCTCTTTCTTCTTTAAATAATGATGAAAAAGAAAAATTAAAACTTCTTAAAAATTATGAATTCTCACCTGCAGGAACCTTTGGATATACAAAAGCAGAAGTTACAAGTGGTGGAATAGATACAGATGAAATTAATCATGAAACATTTGAAAGTTTAAAACAAGATGATTTATATTTCATAGGTGAGTGTTTAGATATTACAGGAGAGCTTGGAGGTTATAATTTTCAACTCTATTTTGCTCAAGCTTATAAGTGCGCAAAAGAACTTACTAAAAGAGAAAACTAACTATTTAATAGATACAATTCGCACAATATTATATAAAAAGAAGTTTTATTTAAGGAATTTACGTGAGAATTGCATTTATTGGAGATATAGTAGGTAGACCTGGTCGTAAAATAATAAAAGAAAATCTATCTAAAATTAAAGATGAATATAATATTGACTTTGTAATAGCAAATGGTGAGAATGCAAGTCATGGTTTTGGCTTAACTATTAAGAATTGTGATGAACTTTTAAAAGCTGGAATTGATGTTATTACTGGTGGAAATCATACTTTTGATAAGAAAAAAGAGATGTTTGTATTATTAGAAACTAAAAATGTTTTAAGACCTGATAATTATCCCCCTGGAGTTCCAGGTTCTGGTATAAAAATATTTGAAATAAAAACCTCTAATGAAGATTCTACTGAAAAAACAGAAAAATTAGCAGTTATAAATTTAATGGGACAATTTTCAATGCCAACAGTTGAAAATCCTTTTAATTGGGCTGTTAAATTAGTAAATGAATTAAAAGAGCAAAATATAAAAAATATTTTTATAGACTTTCATGCTGAAGCAACTAGTGAAAAAAGAGTTATTTTTATGATGTTAAAAGGTCAAGTTAGTGCTATTTGTGGAACACATACTCATGTAGGAACTGATGATTTACAAATTCTAGATAATACAGCTTATTTAACAGATATAGGACTTACAGGTTGTAGGGATAATATAATTGGCATGGATAATAAAGTTCCCATTTCTAAAGCAACAACAGGACTAGGTGGCCACTTTGAAGTTCCAAATGCATGTAAATCAATTTTCCAAATGATGATTGTAGATATAGAAGATGGGAAAGCTATAAATTCATTTAAATTAAAAAAACTTTGTAATAAAAGTGACTTAATAAAAACGGATGCAATAATTGATTAATAAAAATATTGACCTTCCTAAAATTTCAAATAGTTTTGAACTTTTGGAGTTTTTAAAAAATCAAAATCTCTTAGAAAATCATTTAGAGTTTTGGTGGCCTAGAACAAATGAATTTGAAATTTTAATTGGTGCTGTTCTAACACAAAATACAAAATGGACAAATGTTGAAATATCCTTAGAAAATCTAAAAAAAATAGATGCCTTATCTTTAGAAGCCTTAGCAAATATTGATATGGATACTTTTATTTTGGCAATAACACCAAGTGGTTTTAAAAATCAAAAATCGCAAAGAATAAAACAATTAGCAAAAAATATTTTAGAAGAGTTTAATACTTTTGAAGATTTCTGTGAAAATGTTACAAAAGAGTGGTTACTATCTCAAAAAGGTATTGGATTAGAAACTGCAGATGCAATTTTATGTTATGCTTGCCATCAAGAGTTTATGGTAGTTGATAAATATACACAAAGATTAGTATCTTATTTTGGATATGACTTTGAATCTTATGAAGATTTGCAAGCTTGGTGTGAATATGGAATTAATGAAAACTTTGATAAAATATGCGAACTTTATGGTTACAAAATATCTCTAAATAAACTTTTTTGCAGATTTCATGGTAAGATTATTGAATTTATGAAAAGTAATAAATTATGAGTATAACAAGGGTTAATTAATGATTATAATCCCACAAACAAAAGGTGGTGTTGGTAAATCTACTGTTGCAATGCAAGTTATTGCTCCATATTTATTTAAAAAACATGGAAAAAAAATAACATATATTGAAATCGATGATGAAAACAATGATAGTCAATCTTTTACAAGAACAGAAATTGTAAATAAAAGAATGTTAGGTACTAATAAACTTACAGAATTAGATGAATTAATCTTAATGGATGATAATCATGAAATTATAATTGATGTTGGTGGAAATAAAACTTCTTCTTTGGTTCTTGAAGAGATAAAAAAAGTAGGAACATTTGGAAATGTGAAGTGGATTATACCCTTAGGTGATGGTGAACTTGATGGTAAAAATGCTATTGCAACTATGAAAAAAATAAAAAAAATAGAAAAAAATCCAGAAGAAAATATTATGTTTGCACTTAATCGTGCAATTTCAATGGAACCTGATTATATAGAAGAGCAATTTATAAACTTTTTTGGACATAAATACTTAGATAGTAACTCAGTTATTTGCGATTTTGTAAAAGATCCTAAATATTTTTCTGTAAAAAATGACAAGGTAATTACAATGAGTAGGTATCTTGGAAGTACAGTTTGGGAAATGGCTTATAATAATTCAGATTTTGCAGCAAAAGCTGTAAAAGCTAAAGAGCTTGGTGATATAGAAAGTGCAAGAAAATTTCTATTTTTTAGAAGAATTCAAACAGAAGCAAAAGATTATGTTTTAGGCACATTAAATAAAATATTTTGTGATTTAGATCAATGGCTTGATATTAAAAAATAGAATGTCATTAATAAATAAGTTAAAGAGAGTAGAATCAAATAATGAGTGATATGAGCTTTAAGCAAGCAAAAGAAATAGTTGAAAGACTTGAATTAGCAGAACTTAGTTTAAGAAATTCTTTTGATAATATTGACTACGCTAGACGTTCATTAGATGATTCAATAATCGTACAAAAAAAAATGTTAAAACAATTACCTGAAAAAGAGAGTAAGATAAAATATTTATATTTAGTAATAATGCTAAATATTGGTTTTATAGCAGGTCTTTTTGTAGGTAAGTATTTATTATAAATTTAAATAAAAGTATAGGTCCCTTTTAAATGGGACATATAAAAGGAAAATGAATGGGTAAACAAGAAAAAATTGTATCAATGTTTAATGACATAGCAGGGACTTATGATATTGCAAATAGAGTTCTTAGTATGGGTATTGACAAATCTTGGAGAAATAAAGCATGTAATTTAGCATATAAGTTTTATGGGAAAAATGAAATTGAAAGAATTGTAGATGTTGCTTGTGGAACAGGTGATATGATTGAGTTTTGGAAAAAAATTGCTACTTCAAATGGAATAAATTTACAAAATATTGTAGGAGTAGATCCTAGTATTGGTATGATGGATGTAGCCAAAGAAAAATTACCTGAGGTTCAGTTTATTGAAGCAGGTGCTGCTCAAATGCCTTTAGAAAGTAGTAGTGCTGATATTATTTCTATTTCATATGGAATTAGAAATGTAGTTCAAAGACAAGAGGCTTTTGATGAGTTTGCTAGAGTTCTTAAAAAAGATGGCCTTGTTGTAATTTCAGAATTTACAAAGCAAGAAAAAACAAATCCACTTGATTATGCAACAGATTTTTATATGAATAAAGTACTTCCTACTTTAGGTGGTTTAATCTCAAAAAATAAAGAAGCTTATACCTATTTACCAAACTCAATTGATGAGTTTTTAACTACAGAAAACTTATGTAAAGAGTTAAAACAAGCAGGACTTGAGCCAATTCATACACAAGCTTTTTCTATGAAAATATCAACTTTAATTATTGCTAGAAAATTATAATTTCTTACAATAATTAAAAGGAAAAATTTGAATTCAGCAATTAGCGTATCAACATTAAATACTCAAATTAAATCTCTTTTAGAAACTACTTTTATTAATGTTTATGTTGAAGGAGAGATTTCAAATCTAACTTATCATAATTCAGGGCATATATACTTTTCTATAAAAGATTCAGGTTCTACAATTTCATGTGTGATGTTTAAAGGAAATGCAAAATATCTAAAGTTCCAACTTGAAGTAGGACAAAAAATTGTTATAAGTGGAACAATTACAGTATATACTCCAAGAGGTTCTTATCAACTAATGTGTAATAAAATCGAACCTTCAGGACAAGGAGCATTAGCATTAGCCTATGAACAATTAAAACAAAAACTTCAAGCTAAAGGATATTTTGAGCAAAGTATTAAAAAAACTTTACCTCAATATCCTAAAAAAATTGCCCTTGTAACTTCTGCAACAGGAGCTGCTATTGCAGATATGAAAAAAGTAGCACTACATAGATGGCCTTTGACAAAGCTAATTTTAATTCCTACCTTAGTTCAAGGAGAAGATTCAAAATATGATATTGTCGATTCTATTAAATATGCTGATACTTTAGAAGTAGATTTAATAGTTGTAGGTCGTGGTGGGGGAAGTATTGAGGATTTATGGGCATTTAATGAAGAAATAGTTGCAAATGCTATTTACATGTGTGAGAAACCTATTATCTCAGCAGTTGGTCATGAAATAGATTTTTTAATTTCTGACTTTGTAGCTGATATTAGAGCTGCCACTCCTTCAAATGCTATGGAAATTGCACTTCCTGATATTAATGAACATAGAATTTATATAGATACATTAAGTTTAGATATGGAAAATAGAACAAAAAATATGCTTTTACAAAAAGAGAATGAGCTAAAACATATGTTTAAATTATTTGAACAAAACTCAATCGAAGCAAAATTTAGATTTATTTCCCAGCAAATAAATCTATTAAAGCTGAATTATGAAAATTATTTAAGACAATCATTTACTAGTAATCAGAATAGATTGAATATTTTAAAAGATGCAATTGAGGCAAAAAATCCAAAAGAAAATATTCAAAATGGTTATGCGCAAATTTCATTAAATAATAAAATAATCGACATTGAAAAATTAAAAGTAAATGATGAAATAAGCCTTCAAAGCCCCAAGGTTATAATCTCCTGTAAAGTCAATAGTATTAAAAGACAATAATAATTTAAGTTTACAAAAGATAAAATATACAAATTTTTAAAAGAAGGTTTGTATGAAAACAGAATCAATTGCAAGTAAAATTCGTGCTAAACTTATAATATACGCTTTAATTATTATTATTGCTGCAGCAGTAATCTCATATTATATGATAGAAAATATAAAAAAAGAAGTTGAAATAAGTACAAAAGAACATTTTTCTATGATGATTAAAGAAAGAGTTAAATCTAAAATGAATGTTGGAATTTCTAATGCTTTAACTATTTCAAAAAATACAGATATTATGACAGCCTTAGAACTTTCGGATAGAGATCTTGCAAAAATTGCATTATCTGGTATTTCAGATGCTATGAAAGAAGCAACTTCTTTTAATAATATAAGAATCCATATTCATGATAAAGATGTTAAATCATATATGAGATCTTGGGATTTTGATAAATACAAAGATGATTTAAGTACATATAGAGATGCAATCTTAGAAGTTAAAAATACAAAAAAAGCATTATCAACAGTTGAAATAAGTGCAAATGGATTAGATTTAAGAGGATTAGCTCCTATTTTTAGTCTTGATAAAGATTATTTAGGTTCTATAGAGTTTATTCAAAGTTATGATTCTGTTGTTGAAGATTTCAAAAATGATAAAGAGTTTTTACTTGTTTTAATGGATGAACAATACAAAAATACTAATACTTTAAGTAAAGAAAAAAAGATTAATAAATATTATATTTCTCAAAATATAATTGATGAAGATTTTAAAGCTTCAGCTTCAAATATTAATTTTGATTTATTAAAAAACAAAGGCTATTTAACAGATTCAAAATATTACTATACAAGTTTCCCTATAAAAAACATAAAAGGCGAGGAGATAGGAATTTATCTTTTAGCAAAAGATATTAAAAAGATTGAAAATATTGTTAATGATTCAAGTGAGATTGTTTTTTTAATGCTTGGATTAATGATTATTCTTACAATTATTTTAATATTTACAACGATATATTTACTGAAGAAAATGGTATTTGAAGGAATAAGTAAATTTAAATCGAGTTTTGCATATTTTCTAGATTTTGTTTCTTTTAAAATTAATAAGTTTGAAAAATCTCCTGTTGCTACACAAGATGAAATTGGAGAAATGTTAGTTATGTTAAATAATGCAGCTGATAATTTTGATAAAAAATTAAAAGATGATATGAGAGTAATTGGCGAAATTGTTCTAACTACAGATAAGGTTGAACAAGGAATTTATAAGTGTAGAATTTTCTCTTCTTCTGAAAATCCAATGATTGTAACATTAAAAAACACCTTAAATAAAATGCTTGATGTAACAGAAAATAATATGAATGCATTAGTATCTACTGTTACTCATTATGCAAATGATGATTATCGAGAAAAAGTTAAGATTTCTCCTAAATTGAAAGAAAATATGCTTGAAGTTATGGAAAGTGTAAATAAGCTTGGTGAATCATTAAGTAGAGGAGCAAAAACAAATTTATCAAATGGTCAAATCCTAGAACAAAATTCATCTACTATGACAGCTTCAATGAATAATTTAGCAGCTAAGGCAAATGAACAAGCAGCCTCATTAGAAGAAACAGCAGCTGCCGTTGAAGAAATTACAAGTATTACTAGAAGCAATGCTGAAAATTCAACTAAGATGGCAAAACTTGGAGAGACAGTTAAGCTTTCAGTTACTTCAGGCCAAGACTTAGCAACAAGAACAGCTATGTCTATGGATGAAATAAATCAAAAAGTAACGGCAATTAATGAAGCAATTAATATAATTGATCAAATAGCCTTTCAAACTAATATTCTTTCACTTAATGCTGCTGTTGAAGCGGCAACTGCAGGAGAAGCAGGAAAAGGTTTTGCTGTTGTGGCCCAAGAAGTGAGAAATCTTGCTTCAAGAAGTGCAGAAGCAGCAAAAGAGATAAAAACATTAGTTGAGGATGCAAATACAAAAGCTAATGATGGTAAAAATATATCTGATGATATGATTAATGGCTATAAAGAATTAAATGAACATATTACGAAAACAATACATCTGATTGAAGATGTATCTCATGCATCAAAAGAGCAAATGACAGGAATAGAGCAAATTAATGATGCCGTTACTATTCTTGATAGAGTAACACAAGAAAATGCGAATGAGGCTAATCATATAAAAACAATAGCAAATGAAGTTGCAGATATGGCTAATGATTTAGTTACTGAAGCAAAAAGTAAAAAAATCAACTAAGGAGAGATAATGGCAATAGGACAAGAAACAGTTTTAGATGAATATGCATTCTTAGTTAGCGAAACAGATGAAAAAGGAAATATTAGATTTGCAAATGAAGATTTTTGTAAAATTGCAGAATATTCATTAGAAGAGTTAATAGGGCAACCTCATAGCATGGTAAGACATAAAGATATGCCTAAAAAAGCTTTTAAATCTTTATGGGAAACTGTATTAGCAGGTGATGTTTGGACAGGGTATGTAAAAAATGCTACTAAGTCAGGTGGCTTTTATTGGGTTTTTGCAACTGTATATCCTTTTGTAAGCTGTGATGGTTCAAAAGGTTTCTTATCTTGTAGAAGAAAGTCATCAGTTAATGAGATTGAAAAAGTAGAAAAGCTATACTCTATATGGAATCAAGAAGAAGGAAGGCAGTAAAATGGATGAAAATAAAAACGTTAATAATTATTCAAATGAAGAAGTAATAGATTATTCAAATACAAGTGAATTTATGACTTTTGAATTGGGTAAAATGAAGTATGCAATTGAATTACCAAAAATTAGAGAAATTTTAACATATCCTGATAATATAACTGTTTTACCAAATACTTCTAGTTGGGTAAAAGGACTTATTAATTTAAGAGGTGAAGTTGTTCCTATTTTAGATATTAGAATTAAGTTTAATACAGGTGAAGCTATTTATGATGAAAATACGTCTGTTATCGCTGTTATAACAGAAGATAAAAGAATGATTGGTATAATAGTGGATAAAGTTGATGACGTACAAAGATTAGACACTTCAACTCTAGCTGCAGTTTCAGATATGGGTTCAGCAATTCCCTCAAAATATTTAAAAGGTTTTGTTAGATTAGCCAATAATCAGATGCTTGTGGTAATGGATATTGAATCAGTTGTACATAAAAATGAATTAAAAGATGAAGATTAAGAATTTATATGCAAAAAAAAATTGAAAAATTAAAAAAACTAAAACTACTATTTGTTGAAGATGAAGAAGATCTAATTGAAATTATTTCGGAAACATTAATTAAACTTGATGCTAATTTTCTTACTGCAAAAAATGGGAAAGAGGCATTAGCATTAATTGAAGAGAATAATGATATTGATGTTATTGTTACTGACATAAATATGCCTGTAATGAATGGACTTTTAATGATAAAAGAATTAGTTGATAAAGGAAGTAAAATCCCTATTATAATTATGTCTGCTCATACAGAATCAGATTATATTGAAAATGCAAAAGAGTTGGGCATTGATAATTACTTACTAAAACCCTTTGATTTTATTAAGTTTATAGATTTAGTAACAAGTATAGAAAGAAAAAACTAATGGCAACAGTTGATAAAGAACTCTTAAAAAGATTGAAAGTTCTTTATGTAGAAGATGATAGCAATGTTAGAAGCGAATTATCATCACTATTATCAAATTTCTTTGATAATGTTTATACTGCTAATGATGGAAAAGAAGGCTTAGAATTATATACAAATAGGCAAAATGATATTGATATTATAATTGCAGATATAAATATGCCCAATATGACTGGTATTGAGATGCTAGAAGAGATTAGGAGTTTTGATAAAAATGTGCCTGTTATTTTTACAACAGCATATTCTGATACAGAGTTTTTAATTGATGCAATAAAATTAAAAGTTTTTGAATATATAATTAAACCAATAGATATTAGAAATTTAATGAAATCTTTGCTAGAACTTGGCAAAATCTTATATCATGACTTTTTACTTAATCAGCAAAATACAGAATTAAAAAAATATAAAGATATTATTTACAATAATAATATTGTAATAAGAACTAATAAAAATATGGAAATTACTTTTCTAAATGATCTTTTTTGTCAAATTACTGGATATGAAAAAAAAGAGTTACTTGGAGAAGAACTTATAATATTAAAACATAAAGATACTGATTCAAGTATTTATAAAGAAATATATAATGATGTTTTAAATAATAAACAATGGAATGGACAATTAAAAAGTATTACAAAAGATGCTAGTTATTATATTGCAGAAACTAGTGTTATTAGTACTTTAAATGATGCAGGAGAAGTTACTGGTTGTTTAGTAATACAAAAAGATGAAACAGAAAAAGTTATTAAAAATAGAGAAGTACGTTCATCTTTAATGAAAGATAAAAGTGAAATTTTTATTAAAAGTAAAGAAAATAGTGCAGAGTTTCAAATTAATATTAATAGTCTAAGAGATGAAATAAGTATTCTTAGAAATGAACTTAAAAAGTCAGAACTTGAAAAAGATAAGTTTCTTTATTCTGTTGAAAAGTATGGAAATGAAAATAAAAAGTTAAGATTAGAATTAAAACAATATAAAAACAATTCAAGTTATGTTGAGCAAAAAAATACACAAACAAAACAACTCTCAAAAGAAAATGTAGATTTAAAAATTGAATTAAAAAAATTAAATGCAAAACTTGAAACTATAAAAGATGAACATAAAAAAGAGTGTAAGCAAATAAAAGTAAATTATGAAGTTCAAATTGATGATTTAGAAGAAGAACTTAATTATTTAAAAGAAAAAGTTTCACTTGTAAATAATGCAGAATCTATTTCTCAAAAACTTAGTTATTGGAAAGAAAAAGCAAAAAATGAGGGTAAAAGAATAGAGCAATTAGAAAGAGAAATTATTCAATATGGTGATAAAAAAATAATGAGTAAATTATTTGGAAATAAATAGATTTTTTTATAATTATCTATTTATTTCCTTTAAACTATTTAATTGTAATTGATATAATTTTTTGATCATTTAAAGGTTTATTCCCTTTATATTGACCAGATGTAGGAACATTTTCCAATGCTTTTAATGTTTTTGTATTCCCTTTTACATATCCAAAAATAGTATGTTTCCCATTTAACCAATATGTTGGCACTGTTGTAATAAAAAATTGACTTCCATTTGTATTTGGTCCTGAGTTAGCCATAGCTAAAATTCCTGGCTTATCAAATACTGCATTTGGTGCAAATTCATCTTTAAACGATTTTCCCCAAATTGATTCTCCACCTCTACCCGTTCCTGTAGGATCTCCACCTTGAATCATAAAATTTTTAATGATTCTATGGAAAATTAATCCATTATAATAACCATTTTTAGAATGAGTTACAAAGTTTTCAACTGCTTTAGGTGCAATATCTGGTCTTAATTCAATTTCTATATCACCTTGTGTCGTTTTTAACACAGCAATTGGATTTGCTGCTTCTAAAAGTAACACCGAACAAAATAAAATAAAAAATATTTTTTTCATTTTTAACCTTTTTTATACTATATTTTATAAGATTTTAGTATATTATGTATGAATTTAAAAACTTATTAAAAATCTATTTTTATAAGAGTTTAATAAATATTAGTTAGAATTCAAGAAAATTTACTTTTAAATAAAAAGGATTTGTATAATGGAAATGCCAGCTATTCCCCAACCAACATTTTATATTTTTAAATGTGAACAAAGTTCTCCTCCAGGAATGCCAAAACCATCTTGTGTTAATGAACAAAATAAAGATTTGTATAATCATTTAGCACAAAATATGATGAAAAAAGGTTTAATGGGACCAGTTCAAGCTATTAGAACATCATGTTTAGGTAGATGTCAAATGGGACCAGTAATGTTAGTTGAACCAGGTCATTATATGTATTGTCAATTATCTAAGGAAAAAATTGATAAAATAGTTGATGAACATATAGTAGGGGGAAATCCTGTACAAGAATTTTTAATTCCTGAACAATTTTGGGGTGACCCTATTAATCTAGCCCAATAGAGGACAGTATAAATGACATTTGATATGCTATATAGTAAGATTCATAGAGCAACTGTAACGGATGCGAATCTTAATTATATTGGTTCGATTACAATTGATGAAGAACTGATGAAAGCTTCAAAAATAAGAGTTGGACAAAAAGTTGAAATAGTAAATGTAAACAATGGTGAACGGTTTGCAACTTACGTTATAAAAGGTAGAGCAGGAAGCAAAGATATGTGTTTAAATGGTGCTGCTGCTAGAAAAGTTGAAATTGGTGATAAAATTATTGTTATTTCTTATGCATCTTATTCAGAAGAAGAATTAGAAAACTATTTACCAACTGTAGTTATCGTTGATGATGAAAATAATATAGAAATGGTAACAAATGAACTTGTAGGAAGTGATCATGTTTGATGGTATAGATTTAAGTAAAATTAACTTAAACGAAGTTATGGGCCAAGTACAAGAAATGGCTAATCAAGCAAAAGAAAAGAATGCCGAACAAATTTTCACTTCTAAAGCAGGTGGTGGAATGGTTGAAATTTCAATTAATGGTAATTCTGAAGTTATAGATTTACAAATAGATAATTCATTACTTGAAGACAAAGATTCTTTGCAGATTTTATTGATCTCTGCTATGAATGATGTAATCAAACAAAGTGATGAGAGCAAAAAAATGATGGCAATGAATATGATGGGTGGTCTTGGATCTTTTGGACAAAAATAATATGCAAAAACTACTAGAATCTTTTGAAGACTATTTATTAAAAAATTTGCCAGAATCAAAAACTTTCCATCCTTATTTTGAAGATGCCTTAGGTGATATATTAAAAGCAGGAGGAAAAAGATTTAGGCCTATGCTTTTATTATCTGTTTTAAAGTCAAATAAGTCTTTACTTATTCCTAGTGCTTTACCTGTTGCCTTAGGTTTAGAAATGTTACATACTTATTCATTAATTCATGATGATTTACCTGCAATGGATGATGCCGATCTTAGACGTGGACTTAAAACATTACATAAAAAATATGATGAAGTTACAGCTATTTTAGCTGGAGATGCTTTAAACACTGAGGCTTTCAGTCAAATTTCAAATGCTCCATTACATAATGATATTAAAATTGAATTAATTAAAGTTTTAAGTTCTGATGGTGGAATTAATGGAATGATCATTGGACAAGCAATTGATTGTTATTTTGAAAATCAAAAATTAGAATTAAAACAATTAGAATTTTTACATATTCACAAAACTGCAAAATTAATTGCAGCTTCTTTAAAAATGGGAGCAATAATTTCTGAATATGATTTACAAACACAAGAAAAACTATATAATTTTGGAATTGATATTGGATTATTATTTCAAATTCAAGATGATATTATAGATGAAACTCAAAGCTCAGAAGAAGCTGGTAAAACAACACAAAATGATCAAGCAAAAAACTCTTTTGTAAATCTACTTGGTCTTGAAGATGCTATTAAATCTGCAGATAAACTAGCAAATAAATGTGAAGAAAATTTAAATTCTTTAGATGAAAACCTTAAGAATTCACTGCAAGAACTACTTTCAAAATATTTATATAGACATAAAAACTAAAAAAGTTTTTAACTTTAGTCAAATATACTCATATTAATTGAGAATTAATCAAAAGTTTTATAAAATTTGGCACTCTAAAAAAATGAGTGCTAAAGTAAATAATAGTTATAATAAAAATATAATAAAATTTATAGGAGAGTTAAAATGAGTTTTAGACCATTAGGAAAGAGAGTTCTTGTTCAAAGAACTGAAGTTGAAGAAAAAACTGCAAGTGGAATTATTTTAGTAGATTCTGCTAAAGAAAAACCAAACACTGCTATTGTAAAAGCTATAAGTTCAGAAGTTACTGAATTAAAAGAGGGTGATACAGTTGTATTTGAACAATTTAGGGGAACAGAAATTTCACTTCAAGGTGAAGATTATTTAGTATTAGATGTTGAAAATATTATAGGAGTTATGTAAGATGGCAAAAGAAGTATTATTTAGTGATGCTGCAAGAAATAGACTTTTTGCAGGTGTAGAAAAATTAGCAGATGCTGTAAAAGTAACTATGGGACCAAGAGGAAGAAATGTTTTATTACAAAAATCTTTTGGAGCACCTACAATTACTAAAGATGGTGTTTCTGTTGCAAGAGAAATCGAATTAGCAGATACTTTAGAAAACATGGGAGCACAACTTGTAAAAGAAGTTGCTTCAAAAACTGCTGATGAAGCAGGTGATGGAACTACAACTGCAACAGTTTTAGCTCATAGTGTATTTAAAGAAGGTCTTAGAAATGTTACAGCAGGTGCAAATCCAATTATCTTAAAAAGAGGTATGGACAAAGCTTGTGATGCTATTTTAGTAAATTTAAAAGCTTCTTCAAAGGAAGTTGCAAATAAAACTGAAATTGAGCAAGTTGCTACTATTTCTGCAAACTCTGATACTGCTATTGGTTCAATGATTGCCGAAGCTATGGATAAAGTTGGAAAAGATGGTGTTATCACTGTTGAAGAAGCTAAAGGTATTTCTGATGAATTAGATGTTGTTGAAGGTATGCAGTTTGATAGAGGTTATTTATCTCCATATTTTGTAACAAATACTGAAAAAATGATTACTGAAATGGAAAATCCATATATTTTATTATGTGAGAAAAAAGTTTCTAATTTAAAAGAAATGTTACCAATTTTAGAAGCAGTTAATCAAGCTGGACGACCTTTATTAATAATTGCAGAAGATGTTGATGGTGAAGCCTTAGCAACTTTAGTTGTAAATAGATTAAGAGGTTCATTAAATATTGCTGCAGTTAAAGCTCCTGGTTTTGGTGATAGAAGAAAAGCAATGCTAGAAGATATTGCTGTTTTAACATCAGGAACTGTTATTTCTGAAGAGATGGGAATGAAACTTGAAACTTCAGGAATTGATGTTTTAGGAACTGCTGCTCGTGTTGTAATTGATAAAGATAATACAACTATTGTTGATGGTTCAGGAACTGCTGAAACTGTATTAGGTAGAACTAATCAAATTAAAGCTGAAATTGAAAATACAACTTCTGATTATGATAGAGAAAAACTTCAAGAAAGACTTGCTAAATTAAGTGGAGGAGTAGCTGTTATTAAAGTTGGAGCTGCAACTGAAACTGAAATGAAAGAGAAAAAAGATAGAGTAGATGATGCTTTATCTGCAACTCGTGCTGCTGTTGAAGAAGGTATTGTTATTGGTGGTGGAGCTGCTTTAATTAGAGCTGCTGCAAATGTTAAGTTAGAGCTTGAAGGTGATGAGCAAATTGGTGCAGATATTGTATTAAGAGCTATTAAAGCACCTTTAAAACAAATTGCTATTAATGCTGGTTTTGATGCTGGTGTTGTTGCAAATGAAGTTGAAAAATCTGAAAATGAAAACTTCGGTTTTAATGCTGCAACAGGTCAATATGTAGATATGTTCGCTGCTGGTATTGTTGACCCTGCAAAAGTAGGAAGAGTTGCTATGCAAAATGCTGTATCTGTTGCCTCTTTATTATTAACAACTGAAGCTACAGTTACTGATATAAAAGCTGATACTCCAACTGCTCCTGCTATGCCTGATATGGGTATGGGTGGAATGCCTGGCATGGGAATGTAATTAAAAACTATATACCCTTTTTAAAGTCCCTTTTTAAGGGACTTTGAGCCTTTATATAACTCCCTTTTAGACTTATTTTCCTAACTTATTTCAACCCATACATTATAAAAATACTCATTATAATACATTAAGAACATATATCTATACCTATGCAGTTTATTTTGATAATTCCGAAAATGAAGTAAGCATAGAAGTTTTTGCTGAATATGATAAAGTTAAGACTTTGGATTATTCGTTATATTGTAAGAGAGCAAAGAAAAAAGACAAATTATTATCAAAAGGAGAATTGAATTTTCATCTTATTATTGATAATATCGGGATGGGCAGAGATTTATATGAATATGAATTAAGGTAATCTTAACTAATTTAAAGTGCTAATTTCTAATTATTTTGTATTTAAATAAAGTTTTAAATGATACAATAAAATCTCATTAAAAAAGGATGAATATGTCAGGTATAGTTGATATTAAAATTTTATTAAAAGATATGAAACCAGTTCTAGATAGTGAAGAATATGTTTTTTGTACAAAAAATTATTTTGAACTTAATACAGAAATTATGGAATTAAATCCAATAGGAACTTTTTTAGAGTCAGAAGGTATGACACTTATTATTTCTAGAATAAAAGCTGATGAAAATAAACTTTCCTATGAATCTGTGTTTAATAAAATTACTTTAGAAATACATTCTAGTTTAGATGCCGTTGGACTTACTGCTGCATTTTCAAAGCAATTGACTGAATATGGAATCTCTGCAAATGTTGTTGCAGGTTATTATCATGATCATATTTTTGTACCAAAAGAAAAAGCTATATTAGCTATAGAAGCCTTAGAAAAACTTACAAAATAAAAAAGAATTAATCGCAACTTTTTCTTATTTATTAATTTATATGGATTGCATAAAATTTTAAACAAAATAGAATTATCTAAATCAAGAATATCTTATTTTAATTTCAATATAATAAATTTTCAATCAAAGGTTTATATTATGGCTGAGTATTCTTTTCTATTAGCAATTGCTATTGTATTTATGTTTGGGACTATGAGTCCAGGACCTAGTTTTATTCTTGTTGCAAAAACAGCTGTTTCTAAACCTTTTAGTGAAGGAATTGGAGTATCTATTGGATTATCTTTAGGTGCAGTGTTTTTTACTTTGCTTGCAATCTTGGGATTAAATGCATTATTTGTAACTGTACCTTTTCTATTTGGACTTTTTAAAGTTTTAGGTGGAGTATATTTATTATATTTAGCTTATAAAATATGGAAGCACTCAGATGAATCTTTATCTCTTAATATGAAATTAGAAAAGAGCAAAAAAAGTTTTTTCAAGGCTTTATTATTTGGTTTTTTAACTCAAATTAGTAATCCTAAAACAGCAATTATTTTAGGAAGTATTTTTGCTGCTTTATTACCTGCAGAACTACCTAATTATAGTGAAATTTTATTATGTTTAATTGCTTTTTTTGTAGATGGTATTTGGTATTGTACTGTTGTTTTATTATTATCAACTAAGAAATCACAAAAAGTATATTTACGATTTAAAAAATATATTGATAGAGTTGCAGGAACATTATTAGCTGCTTTAGGCTTAAAACTAGCACTTGATTATTGATTAAATTAGGGCAAAAAAAAAGGAGAAATTAACATTTCTCCTTTTCTATATTAAGTTATAAATAAAACTTTTATTTATAACGATTTACATACATTGTAAATTATTTTTAAATTAGTTTTTAACAATACTAAAAATGTGAAACCTTCGTCATTTACACCTCCATACCGTCTTTGTATGTAAAATTATAGCACTATTTATTTATAAAAAGCAAATCTTTTTGCCTTAAATTTAATAAATTTTATGAATTTATGTTAGTACCCTTATAAAATGGGAGTTAGATAGCTAAGATAGAGTATTTTTTATTGAATAAAATAAAGTGATTATAGGTATATTTGCATAAAAAAGCATTTTTACCTTAAAAAAAATCTTTATTTATTCATAATTTACAATCTTTTTTTTTAAGATTAATAGTTTTATAGTAATCTTTTGTTAAAATTTAAAAAAAATTATGGATATAAAATGAAAACAAAATTAATTACAATTATTAAAGAAGCAGGTGAAATCCTAAAAGAGGGTTATTACTCTAAAAAAGATGTGAATTTTAAAGCTAAAAAAGATTTAGTTACTAAGTATGATGTTGGAATTGAAAACTTACTAAAAGAGAAGTTTTTGTCTGAATTTAAAGATTTTAATGTAATTGCAGAAGAGTCTGATAATTCAAATATAGAATTTTTAAACTCAATTATTGTAGACCCAATAGATGGTACAACAAATTTTGTAAATCAAGTACCACATACTTGTATTTCAGTTGGTGTTTATAAAAATAAAAAACCTTTTATTGGAATTGTTTATAATCCAATTTTAGATGAGTTATATACAGCAGAAGTTGGGAAAGGAGCTTTTTTAAATGGGAATAAAATTGAAGTATCAAAAGAAGAAGATTTTCAAAAAGCATTAATTGCAAGTGGTTTTCCTTATACAAGTGGAACTTGTGAAGATGATTTAAATGATGTAATTGTGAAAATGAAAAAAATTCTTCCAAGATGTCAAGATATTAGAAGACTAGGTTCTGCTGCACTTGATTTATGTTATGTAGCACGTGGAACATATGAAGGTTATTATGAAATGAATCTAAAAGCTTGGGATGTAAGTGCTGGAATTATTATTTTAAAAGAAGCAGGAGGAAAAATTTCAAATATTGATGGAAATGAGTATACCCTATTTGAAGATAAATATTTACTTGCAAGTAATAAATATATACATGATTCTTTAATTTCTATACTAAAATAACAAGAAAGTTTATAAAGTAACTTCTTATGATATTTTAGCTATTATATCTGATTTTAAAACAGATAAAAAGGTTTATTATGTGTGGAATAGTTGGATATATTGGGAAACAAGATACAACAAATTTTTTACTAGATGGCTTAAAAGAGTTAGAATATAGAGGTTATGATAGTGCAGGAATTGCACTTTTAAATGATGAAAAAATAGATGTTTTTAAAGCTCTTGGAAAACTCAATAATTTAAGCAAAAAAGTTGAAAATGCATCCCTAGGTAAATATAAAATAGGAATAGGTCATACTAGATGGGCAACACATGGTAAACCAACAGAATTAAATGCTCACCCACATTTAGGTGAATATTCTTATGTGGTTCATAATGGAATTATTGAAAACTACAAAGAATTAAAAGAAGAATTAATTGAAGCAGGACATAATTTTGTTTCACAAACAGATACTGAGGTTATTGTTCATCTTTTTGAAAATTTTCAAAATAAATTAAATGACACAAAAAAAGCTTTTGAAAATACAATTGAAAGATTACAAGGTGCCTTTTCAGTTCTTTTAATTTCAAAAGCTGATCCTTCAAAAATCTTTTTCTTTAAGCATGGAAGTCCCTTAATTATTGCACGTGGGAAAGTAGAGGGTGAAGTCTTATTTGCTTCTTCTGATGCACCATTGATTGGTTTAGCAAATGAAGTAGTTTATTTAGAAGATGGAGTTGGTGGTATTGCATCAGCTTCAGGTATTGAATTTTTTTCCAATAATTATTCTTGGTCAACTCTTCCAACTTCAAAGCAATTTGCTCAAAAAGATGGCTTTAGATTTTTTATGGAAAAAGAGATTTATGAGCAAAGTGATGTTGTAAGCGATTGTATGCTTGGACGGATACAAGATGAAGAAATTTTATTTGATGAAATTGATAGATCAATATTAGATGGAATTAAAGAGATTAAAATTTGTGCTTGTGGAACTTCTTATCATGCAGGTCTAACTTCAACATATCTTTTTGAAAGATTAGCAAAAGTTAAGTGTAGTATTGAAGTTGCAAGCGAATTTAGATATAAAGAACCCTTACTTAGCAAAGATACACTTTTTATTGTGATTTCTCAAAGTGGTGAAACTGCAGATACTTTAGAAGCTTTAAAAATGGCAAAAAAAGCTGGACTTAAATCTCTTGTAATTTGTAATGTAAATAATTCATCAATGACTAGAATGGCTGATTTTACAATACTAACTCGTGCTGGAATTGAAAAAGGAGTAGCATCTACAAAAGCTTTTTCAACTCAGGCAACAGTTTTATGGATGTTATCACTTTATTTCGCTAAAATAAACGGTTCAATTTCATCAAAGAAATTACAAAGTGAACTTCTTGCTTTAAGAGAGGTTCCTAAGTCTCTAATTATCGATGATAAAATACATGAGAAGACTAAAAGATTATCAAAAAGATATCTTCATGGTCATGGTTTTTTCTTTATAGGAAGAGATGTCTTTTTCCCATTAGCACTTGAAGGTGCTTTAAAATTAAAAGAAATTTCGTATTTACATGCAGAGGGTTATCCTGCAGGTGAAATGAAACACGGTCCAATAGCATTAGCAGATCCTGAGTTATTTACGATTGCACTAATGCCAGAAAATTTATTATATGATAAAATCAAATCTAATGTTGAAGAGTTAAGTGCAAGAGATAGTACTATTTGTTCAATCTCACCACTTGAATTTGAATTAAGCGATGATTTTATTAAAACTCAAAAAACTGATCATTATATGTTAGAGTTTTTTGAGATGTTAGTTGTATTGCAATTATTCTCAATGGAGATTTCAATACGGCTCGGAAATGACGTTGACATGCCAAGAAACTTGGCTAAGTCAGTTACTGTTGAATAAATATTAATTTTTTATTTTTTTATTAGAATTTAAAGATAAAAATAAGTATAGATTTAATGGAAAACAAAAATGGAAAACAAAATAGGAAAACAAACATGGAAAACAAAACAAACTACTTATTTACAAGTGAAGTTGTAAGCCCAGGGCATCCAGATAAATGTGCAGATATTATTGCTGATACAATAGTTGATAAGTTAATTATTGAGGATAAAAATAGTAGAGTTGCCTCTGAGGTTTTTGTTGCTGGAAAACATGTAATAATTGGTGGTGAAGTAAAATCACAATGTCAATTATTACAAGAAGATTATCAAAATTTAGTAAAAGATGCCTTAGCTAAAATAGGTTATGATGGAAAATCATCTTTTACAAAAGAACAATGTTTACATCCTGATGATGTACAAGTACAGGTTTTATTAAATCAACAATCTCCTGATATTTCTCAAGGTGTTGACCAAGAAACAGGTGAAATTGGGGCAGGGGATCAAGGAATTATGTTTGGTTTTGCTTCAACTGAAACTGCTGATTTTATGCCTGCAGCTATTACATATGCAAGAATGTTAGCAGATAAAGTTTATCATTATGCCTTAAAACATAATCATAAGCTAGGAGTTGATATCAAAACTCAAGTTACAGTTGATTATGGTACAAAAGAAAACTTTGAAAATTGTAAACCACAAAAAATTCATACAATTGTTGTTTCGGCACCTTCTGTTGAAAATATGCCAATTGAAGAAGTTAGAGAATTGATTCAAGGTTTAATTGATGATACAGGATTACCAACAGATATGTATAATAAAGATGAAACAATCATTCATATTAATCCAACAGGAAGATATGTAAGTCACTCACCTTTACATGATTCAGGATTAACAGGAAGAAAGCTTATTGTTGATTCCTTTGGTGGATATTCTCCAATTGGTGGGGGAGCTCAATCTTCAAAAGATTATACAAAAGTTGATAGATCTGGACTTTATGCTGCACGTTGGATTGCAAAAAATATAGTTGCTGCGGGACTTGCTGATAAGGCTAATGTTCAAATTTCATATGCTATTGGAGTAGCACGTCCAACTTCTGTTGCCGTTGATACAATGGGAACTTATAAAAAATATGATGATGATAAATTATCTTCAATTGTAATGAATGAATATGCTTTAACTCCAAGATGGATTACAGAAAAATTTGGTCTTGATAAGCCATCTCCTGAGACTTTCCTTTATGCTGATGTAGCTTCAAGAGGACAAGTTGGACAAAGTGATTACCCTTGGGAAAAACTTGACGAAGTTGAAAAACTTAAGAATATATAAATAAAATAAGAATAAATAAAAAAGGTTCCAATAAATCAGGAACTAATTTAAAGGAAATATCATGGATTTAAAAAATTTATTTAGTAAAATTTCATTTGATAGTAGTGAAAAAGAACAACCAACAAAAAATGATGCTCCAACACATTGGATAAAATGTCCAGAGTGTGCAGCATTGATGTTCTTTAAAGAAGTAGAAAATCAAAATAATATTTGTCCTAAATGTAATTTTCATATGAGAATTGGTGCAAAGAGAAGAATAGAAATACTTTCAGATAAAGACTCTTTTGTTGAATATGATGAAGATTTGAAACCCACTGATCCTTTAAAATTTGTTGATAAGAAATCTTATAAAAAAAGAGTAGATGAAGCAGTGAAAAAAACTGGTAGAACTTCTGCTGTTGTTAGTGGTGAATGTACAATTAATGATGTTCCTGCTCAAATTGTAGTATTTGATTTTGCTTTTATGGGTGGAAGTTTAGGCTCTGTAGAGGGTGAAAAAATAGTAAGAGCTGTAAATAGAGCAATGGAGAAACACCAGGGTTTAATTATAGTTTCTGCTTCAGGAGGAGCAAGAATGCAAGAGTCAACTTTCTCTTTAATGCAAATGGCAAAAACATCTGCTGCATTAAAAAGAATGGATAAGGCAAAACTTCCATTTATTTCTGTTCTAACAGACCCAACTATGGGAGGAGTTTCTGCTTCTTTTGCTTTTTTAGGTGATATTATAATGGCAGAACCAGGTGCTTTAGTTGGATTTGCAGGACAAAGAGTTATTAAACAAACTATTGGTGCTGACCTTCCTGAAGGCTTCCAAAGAGCAGAATTCTTACTTGAAAAAGGTTCAATTGATATGGTTGTTAATAGAAAAGATATGAAAAAAACATTATCTGATTTATTAACAATGTTTTCAAAAACAACTAACGCTAGCTAATGTCTAGTAGATTTGAAGAAGCTTTAGGTTTTGAACTTAAAGCTTCTAATCTTCTTTATGCCTTATGTGACTTTCAAACTCTCTTAAAAAAAGATTTACTCTTAAATCATTTTATTGAACGTGTTTTAACTTTAGATGTAAAAGTTATTCAATATAGAGATAAAATAAATTCAAATGAAACCCAGATTGAGAACTTGCTTTATCTAAAAAAACATCTTAATATTCCAATACTTATAAATGATAAAATTGAGTTAATAGAGTATGCCGATGGTTTACACTTAGGACAAGAAGATTTTATTAAAATAAATCCTGATAAAAAATTTGCCACAAAAATAATTAGAAAAAGAATTGGCGATAAACTATTAGGGCTTTCAACTCATAATGAGCTTGAAATACTTGAGGCAAATGACTTAGATATTGATATGATTGGCTTAGGTGCTTATAGAACTACTTCAACAAAAGATGTAAAAAACCTCTTAGGTGATAAAATCTCATACTTAGCAAAAATTTCTTCAAAACCTGTTTGTGCAATTGGAGCAGTTGAAATTAATGATAAAATAAAAAATGTCTCTTTTAATGTAGTTGGAAGTGCATTATATAAATAATAAAGGGTAATTTTATGGCTAAAATTAACATATATGCAATTGTTAAACCAAATACAGATGAGTTTGATAAAATCTCAAAAGAGTTTATTAAGATGTGTTCAAAATATGCAAAAGTTGAAGTTTTTTCAATTTTTAATAAGAATATTTCTAAAGCTCAAACTATTGGAGAAAAAGAAGCAAAAGAGTCTTATACAAAAGCATATGAACCGTTTATAAGTGGTTATTGTGTAGCATTAGATGTATTAGGAAAAAGTCTTGATAGTTATGAATTTTCAAAAATGCTAAGTAATAGCAGTGAAGTTAATTTTTTTATTGGTGGAGCGTATGGATTTGAAAAAGATTTTCTGAAAAAATGTGACAAAATTATTAGCCTTAGTTCTCTTACCATGGCACATAAAGTGGTCACTCTTGTCCTACTTGAACAGATATTCAGAGGTTTAGCAATAAATAATAATCATCCATATCATAAATAATTTATAAATATTTGTGTATAATTGCAAAATTTTTTTAATAAGGTATAATATGGCTAATACAAAACAAATTGATGAATTAAAACAAATCTTGCTTGATAGAAAAGAAAAAATAAATAAAAACATTCAAGGAAGTAGAGATAGTATTGATTCCCTTAAAGATTCTGAATGTAAAGATGAATTTGATTATGCAGAAGTTTCTAGTGATTCTTTTAAAGAAGGGATTATTGCAAACCAACAAATTAAAGAATTAAATGAAATAGAGGATGCCTTAAAAGGTATTGAAAAAGGTACTTATGGTATTTGTGAAATGTGTGATGAAGCTATTGCTATTGGAAGACTAAGAGCAAAACCATTTGCAAAATTTTGTACACCTTGTAGAGAGATTTACGAAGCAGAATAAAAAAGTAAAACGATAAAAAGGATAAGATGTGGGACTTAAAAAATATATTGGGTTTTCTTTACTGTTAATTATAGTTGTAGGACTATATGTATACAGTGTTGAAAGTGGAGATTATACAGTTACAGTATTAGACTATTCTCTAATGTTGCCAACAGTTGCATGGGTTTTAGCACCAATTGTTTTACTGTTTATATTTACAGTTTTACATCTATTGTTTTATGGTTCTGTTAATTATTGTAAAACTAGAGGTTTTACAAAAGATGAAACAACAATAATTGAAACATTAAAAAATGTACTTTTACAAAAAAATGATAAAAGAAAATTTAAAACATCTGGTTATAAAAATGTTGCAGGTATATTAAATCAATTTAATATTGATGTTAAAGACCAAGCCTTTACTTCTACAAATGAAGAGTTAAATAAAGTTGTATCTCAAATTAAAGATATTAAATCTGGAAAATTTGTAAGTGACAAATCTTTAAAATTAGATCAGGGGTCTGCTTTAGCTAAACAAAATTTAATTAATAAAATGAATGAGCAAGTTGATTATTCATTGGATATTTTAAAAAAAGCTACACAATATTCTAATGATGTAGTTAGAGTTGCCTTCTTTAATGTATTAGAAAATAAAACTATGACTACAATTAAAAAAGTTTATACTAATGTGATTCTAGATAGAGAAATGGCATTTAAACTTTTTATTAAAGATATTGATAATACTGAGTTTGGTTTAAGCAAAGAAGAAATATTAAAAATCACAAAAAGTTTAAACTATTCAAAAGAAGAGTATGTGACTTTAGCAAAACTTTATAAAGATGCTTTAACCCCTGATAAATTACTTGAACTTTTTGAAACAATTTCTGAAGAAGACGATGCAGCGACAACTGCATATTTTTATGTTCTTTGTGAATTAGAAATGATTGATAAGTTAAAAGATATTTTAACAGGATACAATGAAGATGAGATGTTAGTATTTAGAGCTATTTTAGATTTAAAAGATGCTGGAAAACATTACTCTTTATGTGATATTACACTTTAATATATGAGAAAAAAAATTGATTTTAGCCAGCCCTTAATGGTGCTGGCTCCACTTGCTGGATATACTGACTTACCTTTTCGTGCTGTTGTTAAAAAATTTGGTGCGGATATTACTATTTCTGAAATGATATCTTCAAATGCCTTAGTTTATAAATCTGAAAAAACAAAAAAAATGATTGAAAAATCGCCAAGTGAAGATCCATATATTGTACAAATTGCCGGTAATAGTGTTGAAATAGTTAGAGATGCAGTTGAGATATTAAATGATATTGATGGTATTGACGGTATTGATTTAAATTGTGGTTGTCCTGCACCAAAAGTTTTTTCACATGGTTCAGGTTCTAACTTATTGGGTGATTTAAATAAACTTGAAGAGATATTATCAACAGTAAAAAAATACAATAAAAAACAGTATACAAGTGCGAAAGTAAGAATTGGTGTTAATGAAAAAATACCAGTTGATATTGCAAAAGCAGTTGAAGCTTGTGGTGTTGATTTTGTGTCAGTTCATGGACGAACTAGAGCAGGTAAATATAAAGCACCTGTTGATTATGATGCAATTAGAGATATGAAAGCCGCTGTTTCTATTCCTGTTATAGCAAATGGCGATATTAAAGATTATGATAAAGCTAAAGAAGTTTTAAAATATACAAATGCTAATGGTGTTATGATTGGTCGAGGTGCCATTGGAAAACCTTGGATTTTTTATCAATTAAAACATGGTATAGAAGATATTGAAGAAGATAAAAAAAGAGAAGTAATCTTAGAACATTATGATGAAGTAGTTAAATATCATGGAATTCATGGAGCTGTAATGTTTAGAAAACTATTACATTCATATTCTAAAGGATATGCAGGAGCTGCTGAATTTAGAGATATTATTAACCGTGTTTCTGATGAAAAAATCATGAGAGATATGATAGAAAACTTTTTTTAAAACCTTTTTAGATAAAATTAGCCACTTTATGCATTTATGCATTTTAATCTAAGGGAATTACTTGACCGAATACTATTATGAATTAACAATTAAACCAAATGAAGAGTATGAAACATTTGTTGATTTACTTACTAGCCTCACAAATGAGGCTATTGAAGAATTAAATAACACTGTAATCGCAAGAAGTGAAGAAGACTTAAGCGATGTAGAGTTTGGAATAAAAGAGTTTGCAAAAGCACTAGAAATAGAGTGCGAAACCACTTTACTAAAAAAAGAAAATATTGACTGGATTAAACAATATCAAGAATCCGTTAAATCTGTTGAAGTTGGAAATTTTTATATTAGACCATCTTGGGATAAAGCAAAAGAAGATAAAATCAATATTATTATTGATCCTGCATTATCTTTTGGTTCAGGACATCATGAAACAACATCATCTTGTATTGAAGCTATAAGTTCATATGTAAAACCTGAAAATACAGTTTTAGATGTGGGAACAGGTAGTGGAATCTTAGCAATTGCAGCATCTAAGCTTGGAGCAAAAGTAGATATCTGTGATACAGACCCAGTTTGTATTAAAGATACAATTTCAAATTATGAATTAAATCGAACAAGTTTTCATGAATCATGGGTAGGATCTGCTAATACTACAAGAAAAAAATATGATGTAGTAATTGCAAATATTGTTGCAGATGTTTTAGTATTTATTGCAAGTGATTTGAAAAAATGCTTAAACAAAGATGGTATTCTAGTTATATCAGGTATTTTAGATAAACATATAGATAAGGTTCTAAGGAAATTTAAAGACTTAGAACAGTTAAAGTTAATTCACAAGAATGAGTGGATAACTGTAGTATTTAAAAAATAAAAGGAGTTATATTTTATGAATGGTAAAAACAACAATAACAATGGTGGAGATAATAACAACAATTTTTTTAATAATAATCCATTATTAGTATTTGTAATATTTTCAATTGTTACAATTTTTGTATTTAAAGCAATATTTCCAGAAGGAAATACTCAAGGAATGGCAGGACAAAATTCATCAATTGCAGCTTATGGAAAAACAAAAAATCAAACAGTAGCATATTCTGATTTAAAGAAAATGATTTCAAGTGGTGCAATTGAATACGTTGGTATTGGAAATACTCAAATTAAAGCAGTTGGTAAGCCATCTAATGGTCAAATTACAACATATACAGCTAGAAGAGTTATTCCTGATTCTACATTAATTCCTTCTTTAGAAGAAAAAGGAATTAATTATGGTGGGATTAATGAAGAAAACCTAATTGCAGATATTCTTTTTGGATGGATTCTACCAATTTTCATTTTCTTTGCAATTTGGATGTTCCTAGCAAAAAGAATGTCTAAATCTATGGGTGGGGGTTCAGGAGGAATCCTTGGTATTGGATCTTCTAAAAAAATGATTAATTCAGAAAAACCAAATGTAACTTTTGATGATATGGCTGGAAATAAAGAAGCTAAAGAAGAGGTACAAGAAGTTGTTGATTTCTTAAAAGACCCAGATAGATATGTAAAACTTGGAGCTCAAATTCCAAAAGGTGTTTTACTTGTGGGACCTCCAGGTACTGGTAAAACATTACTTGCAAAAGCAGTTGCTGGAGAAGCTAGCGTTGAATTTTTATCAGTATCTGGTTCTGCATTTATTGAGATGTTTGTTGGAGTTGGAGCATCAAGAGTTAGAGATCTTTTTGAACAAGCTAAAAAAGTAGCCCCTGCAATTATTTTTATTGATGAAATAGATGCTATTGGTAAATCAAGAGCTAGTGGTGGCCCAATGGGCGGTAATGATGAAAGAGAACAAACTTTAAATCAGTTACTTGCTGAAATGGATGGATTTTCAACTGAAGCTGCACCTGTTATTGTTTTAGCTGCAACAAATAGACCAGAAGTTTTGGACCCTGCTTTACTTAGACCAGGTAGATTTGACAGACAAGTACTTGTTGATAAACCAGATTTTGAAGGTAGAAAAGAGATTCTTAATGTACATATTAAAAATGTAGTTTTAGGAAAAGATGTTGATTTAGTTGAAGTTGCACGAATGACTGCAGGACTTGCAGGTGCAGATTTAGCAAATATTATTAATGAAGCTGCACTTCTTGCAGGTCGTGCTAAGAAAGATGAAGTTACATATGATGATTTTAAAGAAGCAGTTGAAAGACAAATTGCAGGACTTGAAAAGAAATCTAGAAGAATTTCTCCAAAAGAGAGAAAAATTGTTGCTTATCATGAATCAGGACATGCTGTAATTGCTGAAATTACAAAAGGTGCTAAGAAAGTAAACAAGGTTTCGATAGTACCAAGAGGAATGGCAGCATTAGGTTATACACTTAATACTCCTGAAGAGAATAAATACTTAATGCAAAAACATGAACTTATTGCTGAAGTTGATACATTACTTGGAGGACGTGCAGCGGAAGAAGTATTTATTGGAGAAATTTCAACAGGTGCAGGAAATGACTTAGAAAGAGCTACTGATATTATTAAATCTATGGCTTCTGTTTATGGAATGAGTGATGTTGCTGGATTGATGGTTTTAGAGAAAAGACAAAACCAATTTTTAGGTGGACAAACTACAAAAGATTTTTCTGATGAAATGGCAAAAAATTTAGATGAACATGTGAAAACACTTCTAAATGATAGATATGCTATTGTCTTACAAGAATTAAGAGACAATAATGATGCAATTGAAGAAATGACTGCTGAATTACTTGAAATTGAAGTTATTTCAGGAGAAAGAGTTAGAGAAATTATTAAAGCACATGGAGGTGTAGTTTTTGAAGATGAAGATTTACATACTGAAGCTGTAAAAACAGATGAAGATAATAAATCTAAAGATGAAAAAACTGAAGAAACTCAAGCTAATGAAGATACTAAAATAAAAGAAGAAGATTCTAAAGAAGAAACTTTAGATAAAAATGAGGATAAAAAATAAAATGTTTGATTCGATTATTGCAAAAGAGGGACAAAAATCTGTTTTAATTGCATTTATTGCGATTATAATTTTTATATTACTTGATTGTGGATTTTTAACTTTTATCTCTTTTGTGATAATGATTTCATTAATGTATATTTATAGATATAAATATATGGATTTTAAATCCTTTAAGAAAAATGAAATAATAGCTCCAATTTCAGGGACTATAAGTGCTATTGATATAAAAGATTTTAAAAAAACTATTTATATTGATGTCTCTTTATGTAATTCTCATATTTTAAGAAGTTTAGAAAATGGAGATTGTAAAATTAATATAAAAAGAGGATTAAATCTATTTTTTGAAAGTTTTAAATCAAAAGTTTTAAATGAACAAGCAAAATTAGAATATTCTAATTCTTGCATGGAGTTATACTCTTCAATATATAATACAAGTATAGAAATATCAAAAAAGAAAAAGTTTGAAAAAGGTGAAAAAATTGGTATTTTTTTACAAGGTCAAGTTGTAGTAACTTTAAATGAAGAGTTTATTACTCTTGTTAAAATTGGTGATAAAATCACCTCAGGACAAACATTATTAGCAAAAAAAGAAGAAGATGAATAGAATTTTAAAAAGTTCTTGACAAATTCTTTTTTTCACATTATAATCTTACATACAAAATCTAGGAGAGTACAAAATGAAAATATTTAATTTTTATAATAAACATTTTATAAAAAGTGTTAACACTCTTCTGCTACTTCAAAAATCACTCTAATACTTAATAATTATATATTAAGTCAAACAAAAATAATAATCACGCAAACAGTTTTTTCTTTTTTATATTAAAAAAGGATATAATACACGAATTTTAAGCTTTATACAATGGGGAAAAATATGGAAAAAAATATAGATAAAAACAGAATTATAGTATTTGATACAACATTAAGAGATGGTGAGCAAAGCCCAGGTTGTTCAATGAACACAGAAGAAAAAATAAAAGTAGCTTTACAATTAGAAAAATTAGGAGTTGATGTTATTGAAGCTGGATTTGCAGCTGCAAGTCCAGGGGATTTTGATGCTGTTTCTAGAATTGCTGAACAAGTTAAAAACTCAAGTATTTGTTCTTTAAGTAGAGCAATTGATAATGATATCAAACAATCAGGTTTAGCTGTTGCAAAAGCTCCACTACATAGAATTCATACATTTATCGCAACTTCACCAATTCACATGAAATACAAATTAAAAATGAGTGAAGAAGAAGTTATTAAAAGAGCAGTTCATGCAGTTGAATATGCAAGAACATTCGTTGATGATGTTGAGTTTTCATTAGAAGATGCAGGGAGATCTGATATTTCATTTATGAAAGAAGTTATGGATGCAGTTATAGGAGCTGGTGCTTCAACTATTAATTTACCTGATACAGTTGGATATAGATTACCAAATGAATTAGGTGCTATGGTTAAAGAATTAAGTGAATTTGCAGGTAATCGTGCAATTATTTCAGTTCATAATCATAATGACTTAGGTTTATCAACAGCAAATACTTTAGCATCTGTTTTAAATGGAGCTAGACAAATTGAAGTTACAATTAATGGCTTAGGTGAAAGAGCTGGAAATTCTGCATTAGAAGAGGCTGTAATGGCTATTAAAACAAGAAAAGATGCTTTTGGAAGCTTATATACAAATATAAATACTCCTGAATTATATGCTACTTCTAGATTAGTTGCAACAATTACAGGTGTTGAACCACAACAAAATAAAGCAATTGTTGGTAAGAATGCATTCTCTCATGAAAGTGGAATTCATCAAGATGGTATTTTAAAACATCAAGAAACTTATGAAATTATGAAACCTGAAGATGTTGGTGTATTTAAAGAATCTACATTAATTTTAGGAAAGCATTCAGGTCGTGCTGCTTTTAGAGATAAAATAATACATTTAGGTTTTGATAAAGTTACAGATGAAGAGTTAAATGCAGCATTTGAAAGATTTAAAGTATTAGCAGATAAGAAAAAAGATGTAACAGATGATGATGTAAGAATGTTAATTACTGATGAAGCATTAAATCAAGATAAAACATATGAATTAGTTGGTTTACAAATTTCTGATTGTTCTAATGGTGTTCCAACTGCTGCTGTTTCAATTAAATTCGAAGATAAAGTTATGTCTGATGCTGCTATTGGTGATGGTACTATGGATGCAATATTTAAAACTATAGATAGATTAACAGGTTATAATGGGGAATTAAAAGATTATAAAGTAACTTCTGTATCTGAAGGTAAAGATGCCTTAGCAAAAGTAACAACAAGAGTTGCATTTGATGATAATTCACCTTCTTTTGTTGGACATGGTTTAAGTATTGATACTATGTTAGCAACTGCAAAAGCATATTTAAGTGCATTAAACTCTTACCTTTCTCAAAAACAAAGGTTATTAAAAAATCAAGAACATCAAGTTTAAAAAAAAGAGTACTTTAGTACTCTTTTTTAATACTGCAATTTTCTACTCACATAATTTAATAAATTTATACATAAATAAGATTAATAATAAAATTAACCATTAATATAGCTTAGTTTTAATTGTATATCAAAAAAAATTAGATATATTTAAATAAATGACAAGGGATGTAATATATGACACAATTTAATTTCTTTTTGAAATTACTAAAAGAATCTTTTAGAGATTTACTACCAATTATTATTGTAATATTATTTTTTCAATTAGCAATAATTCAAGCTATTCCTGAAGGATGGTTGAGTACTGCAATTGGATTAGGTATTGTAGGTGTTGGACTTGCAATTTTTCTACAAGGTTTAGAGATTGGGATTTTCCCTGTTGGAGAAGGATTGGCGCGAGATTTTGCAAAGCATGGAACTATGTTATGGGTTCTTTTCTTTGGATTTTTAATTGGCTTTGGTACAACAATTGCAGAGCCAGCTCTTGCAGTTATTGCTGATAAGGCGGCTTCAATATCAAGCGGAAGAATTGACGCAACAATATTAAGACTTGTTGTTGCAGGTTCTGTTGGTTTTGCTATATTCTTAGGTGTATATAGAATCTATAAAGGTCATGCTATTCACTACTATATCATTGCTGGATATATTTTAGTAGTAAGTGTTACTTTTTTTGCACCTCAAGAAATTATTGGATTAGCATACGATTTAGGAGGAGTTACAACTTCTACAGTTACAGTTCCCCTTGTTGCTGCTCTTGGTATTGGTTTAGCTTCTACAATTAAAGGAAGAAATCCTGTTGTTGATGGTTTTGGTTTAATTGCCTTTGCTTCTTTAACTCCAATGATTTTTGTTCAAATATATGGGATTGCTGTATATAATTTAGTTGATGCAAAAGAGGTCGCAGAAGTTGTAGTTCAAGCCTCTGTTTCAAGTACAATAGAAATTTCATTTACTTCAGTATTTAATGGTATTAGTTCTGTTGTAAAAGATGTTGCACCAATTTTATTTATTATTGTATTTTTTCAATATGCAGTTTTAAAGAAAAAAATTGAAAATATTAAAACAGTTCTTTTAGGATTTGCTCTTGTAATTATTGGTTTATATGCTTTCATTTTAGGTCTTGAAATGGGGCTTTTCACTCTTGGTGAAACAATGGCTTATCAACTTACAAAATCAGATTCAGTGATGATGATTTATGCTTTTGCTTTTGCAATTGGTTTTTCTACAACAATGGCAGAACCAGCTTTAATGGCAATTGCTAAAAAAGCTAAAGAGATATCAGATGGTAAAATAAATGATTTTGCCTTAAGACTTTTTGTTGCATTTGGTGTTGCCATGGGTATTGCTTTAGGGGCTTTTAGAATTGTAGATGGTGGACATATTCATTATTATATTATTGTAGGATATTTATTGGTAATAATTTTAACATTTATTGCTCCAAAATATATTATTCCTATTGCCTATGATAGTGGAGGTGTTACAACTTCAACTGTAACTGTACCTTTAGTTGCAGCTTTAGGAATTGGATTAGCTACAAATATTCCAGATAGAAGTCCTTTAATTGATGGTTTTGGACTTATTGCCTTTGCTTCTCTTTTTCCAATGATTACAGTAATGCTTTATGGTATCTTAACTGAAAAACTAGGAATTAAATCAGATACAGAAATTGAAGCAGCTAATATTTTAAGAGATGCACTTATTGATGCAGAAAATATGGATTTAGCAACAGTAAATATCGATGGAAGTGACAGAAGACACTCTTTACCAATGGATTTCTCAGCTGTTGTTATTCTAGTTCCTAAAGAGAAAAAAATTGATGCAATTCAAGCTGCAAATAAAGCAGGAGCTTCTGGGGTTACGGTATTAAGAGCAGATGGAATTGGACTTGGAAAAATTGATAATTATTATAGAACATCTTTTGAAGCAAATGATGCTATGTTATTATTTTTACTTCCTCAAAGTTTGGTAAATCCTGTTATTAAATCTATAATTCACTCTTTACATATAACTACATCAGGAAAAGGAATTGCTTTTGCCTTCCCCTTATCACATATGAAAGGAATTAGTTTAAGTAGACATGATATTTTTGTGAATAGAAAAGATCATACTAATCCTGATATAGATACTGATGAATTAATGAAAAAAGAAGAAGATAAAATTATTGAAAAAATCAAAGAAACAGCTGTCGTTCATGATTCAAATATCAACAAATAGTGAAATTCAAGAGAAGATAAGTAAAGGAAGTCCTTTACTTATCTATTTTTCAGGTGAAAATTGTTCTGTTTGTAAAGCATTAAAACCAAAAATCGAAGCAGAAATAATTAAGAACTTTCCTAAGATGGAACTGTATGAAGTTAAAACTGATTTGTATAAAGAAATAGCAAGTGATTTCTCAGTATTTTCTATTCCAACAATACTTGTCTTTTTTGATTCAAAAGAGTTTTTTAGAAAAAGTAGAAACTTATCCGTTTCTTTATTTGTAGAAGAATTAAAAAGGCCATATACTCTATTTATGCAGTAATTATGATACAAGTTTAAGTTAATATATCTATTGTTATAATGAATTTTGCACCCTTGTACTCTACCCCTTCATAAGTATAAGTTTCATTTTTCACTTGTATACTTCCTTCTAAATGATTAATAAGTATGTTTCTACTTATGTATAATCCAATACCAGTTCCTAGCGATTGATGTTTTGTAGTAAAGTATGGTTCAAAGATTCTATCTATTATATTTCTAGATATTCCATTGGCATTGTCTTTGATTTCAATTATTAGCTTATTATCTTGCCTAAAAGTATTTATAAAAATAAATCTTTTTTGATTTTCTGTTTTTATTAATGCATCTCTTGAATTATTTAATATATTTACCAATACTTGAATAAGCTCATTTTCTAAAGACATAATTGAAATGTCTTCAATATTTTGAATTATTTCAATCTCTTTAGCAGTAAATTGTGAACTTACAAGATTTAAGGTTTTATTAATTGTACCAGAAATTGAAAATTCTCTTTTTTCATTGTTTCTAACATCAAAAAAGCTTCTAAAGTCTTCAATTGTTTGAGATAGATATTGCGCTGAATCATTAATAGTATCCATTGTATGATTAAAATTTTCATCACTTAACATATTCATTTCTTTTTGAAGTTTTGCTCCTGTTGCACTTGTAGATATAGCAGATAAAGGTTGTCTCCATTGATGGGCAATATTTCCTATCATTTCACCCATTGCAGCAAGTTTACTTTGTTGATATAGAAGTTCTTCTTGTTCTTGTTTTTCTATTTCAAGTCTTTTATTTTCAGTAATATCTTGAATGGTTCCAATTATTAAGTTTTTGTCTTTGTCGAGTTTCCCTCTACTATCAATCCATCTTATTTCACCATTTGCTCTTATAATTCTATATATACATTGATACTCTTTTTGTGAAGTAATGCAGTTATTAATTGATTTTTTAAAAGAAGAAATATCATCTTCATGTATGATATTTTTTAAATATTCTATACCAAATTTATCTTTATCTATTTTATCTAATCCAAAAATACGAATAATTTCATTTGACCAAAAAGCTTTTTTTGTAATTATATTTAATTTCCAATCTCCAATATGTGCTATCTCTTGTGCTTTTAATAAAGTTTCTTTTTGTCTAACATTTTTAGTGATTTGTTTTTCTAGTTTTTCTTTATATCTTAAAAATCTATTTTCTAGAGATTTTGACGCTAAGTAAGAAATAAATAATAATAAAAGAGTGAAAATAATTCCAAATGTCAAAATATCATTTTTATATCCTGTGTATTTCTCTTCTAAACTAAGTTTCTTTTCATTAATTGTCTTTTGTATATTTGATAATTTAAAACTTTTTGCGATAATCCACTTTGATTCTTCAAATTTTTTAACATATGTGATTTTTGTTTCATTTGTATTTATACCTTCTGAAATTGTAGGTATAGTTTCTATAAAGGCATCATTTCTTTCATCTTTTACAAACTTTTTAAAGAAGCTTTTTACATGCGAAAAGCGCTTATCTTCAAAAATATTATAATTTATAATATTTTCTGATTTATGTAAAATCATTTTCCCATCATATGAAAGAATAAATATAAAACCATCATTTTTATATTTTAAATTAGATATATGTTCTAAAGTTTTTTTTTGTAAATTTTTATTAAAGTCTTCGACATATTCAGCTGTTGTAATAATTAGATTGTATGGCTCGAATTTTTTTACTATTCCAATTTTTTTAAACTCTTTTGATTTATCTTTTGGTTTATAATAATACCAAGAAAAAAAACCATAATTTTTTTTCTTTGCAATATTAATTGCCATTTGTACAGGGTAATTACCTTTTACATCCTTTCTATAAAATACAGATGTTCCTTCAAATGCTTTGTTAATTGGTTGTAAAATATTTATACCCTCAATAGTATGTATAGAAAAGTAACCTCTTCCTTCATTAAATCTAAAAACTTCTAATGAATCTTTTATTTGTTCAATTATTTCTGTTTTTGATTTTCTATTTCTATTTTTATTATAGATATTTGTAGCAATTTCATGTGCATTATTAATTCTTTGATAAATATCCTCTCTCAACTCTTTTTCAAATTCTTGTTTTCTATCTTTTATAAAACTATGCATAGTATTAACATTTTCTTTTATTCTGTTTTTTTCATATTCAATAAATTGTTTTTCAATAAAGTTTTTTTCTAATTCAAATTCATTTTTTTGTTCTTGATAAGTTAATGTAATTAAAAATATACATACAATTATAATTAAAATAGGTGGAGTAAATCTAATGATATTTATTAAACTGCTAACTTCTTTTTTCATATTAACTCTGCTTTAGTTTTAGTTATTTTATAATAGTCTATATGTATTTAAGAATTTAAAATTTTAATTATTATTTTTAAATAAAAAGTTATATTTAAGTTAGAATAATCAAAAAATAGATTTGAACGTCATCACTTAAAAATCAAATATTATTTTTCTTTATAATATCTATTTACACTTGTGATAATAGTATTGCAGTAAACTCTATTTAAAACTATTTAGATAAAATATTTCTTTTAAATATAAATGTCTTTTCTTATTTTTAGTCATTTATAGTTATGCCCTTAAAAATTTAAATTTAAATTATATATATTATTTATGGATTAGGATTAATGAAAAGAACTTTACTAATAATTGTATCAATTTTTATACTTATGCAGTTTGTTCAGACTGAAAAAACGAATAAAGTAACAGCTAAAGAGTTAGAAATAAAAGCTCCAGAAAATATTAAGATATTACTTAAAAATGCTTGTTATGATTGCCACTCAAATGAAGTAAGATGGCCTTGGTATTCAAATATAGCTCCCTTCTCATGGATTATTGATAGACATGTTTCCCATGGAAGAAGTGCTTTAAACTTTTCTGAATGGGAAAATTATACAAAAGAAGAAAAAAGAAAAGAGTTAAAAGAAATATTTAGAACAGCATATATTTCAATGCCTTTAGAAGATTATATCTTTTTTCATGAAGAAGCAGATTTAACAAGAGAGCAAAGAACAATGATTAGAGATTGGACAGGGGTTAAAAAATAAATTGAGAGAAGAAGTTCAAGAATTATTAGATCAGAAAAAGACTCTTTTAACAGTAACATATTTTAAACTACAAAGACTTTTTGAAAAAAAGTATGGAAAAAATACAGTAGTTCTTATGGAAATAGGAACATTTTTTGAAGTATATGAAGTTAATAATGATGAAGAGCAAGTAGGAAAAGCAAAAGAGATAGCTGAATTACTAAATATTCAATTAACAAGAAAAAACAAATCTATACTTGAAAATTCAAAAGAGAATCCTATTATGGCTGGAGTCCCAGCTATTTCTTTGGAAAAACATCTAGCCCGAATAATTTCAGAACAAAAATATACGGTTGTAATAATTAGACAAAGAGGTCTTCCTCCTAAAGTGTCACGTTATTTAGATACTGTTGTAAGTCCAGGGACTAACTTTGATTTTGTAATTGACCAAGATGAAAATAATATTACTTCACTTGTAATTGACCAAATAAAAGGAATATATCTTGTTGGATATTCTGCTATTGATGTAACTACAGGAAAATGTTTTTATAATGAAGTTCATGGCACTAGTGAAGATAAGTTTTATGCACTTGATGAAGTATTTAATTATATGAATATGCATAAAACAAATGAAGTAATGGTTACTTTTGCTGATAAAAATATAAATCAAAAAGAGGTAATTGATTACTTAGAGCTTAGTTTAAAAACTTTTCATATTGGAGGTTTTACTCCAAAAATTTCATATCAAAATGAACTTTTTAAAAATGTTTTTAATATAGAATCACTTCTTACTTCAATAGAACATTTAGATATGGAAAGAGTTCCTTTAAGTACAGAATCTTTAGCAATTTTAATTGATTTTGTAATTGGACATGATTCTAATATTGTGCAAAAATTATCATATCCTGTGAAACTTGATGTTAGTAAATATATATATTTAGGAAATAATGCTTTAGAGCAATTAAATATAATTGAAACTACTCATAATCCATCTTTAATAAAACTAATGAATAATACATCAACTGCTATGGGAAAGAGGCTTTTAAAAGAGAGACTAACTCATCCTGTAAAAGATAGTAAAGAATTATTAAGACGTTATGCTTTATCAAAAGAGTTATATGATTATCATGCTCCAATAGAAAATGAATTAGCTAATATTTATGATATAGAAAGATTAACAAGAAGAATAAAACTAACAAGGCTTCATCCTTTTGAATTAAACTATTTATATGACTCCTTACAAAGTATAAAAGAAGTTGTATCTTTTATGGAAAACTATAAATTTATAACTCCACCTTGTTCTTTAGCAGAGCTTCAAATGTTTATAGATTCAATTGAGTCAACATTTAATTTAGCAGTATCAGGTAAATATATGCTAAAAGATGTTGAGTGCAATATGGTTTGTGATGGAGTTAATACTAAAATTGATGAATTAAATAAAGAGAATGAAGAACTTTATGAAAAATTAGAACTTATAAGAGCTCATATCTTTACTTTTATTAATAGCAAAGATTCAAATTATGTAAGTATAAATAGATTAGATAAAGAAGGTTTCTATTTATCTCTTACTAAAAATAGATTTAATTTAATTAAAGAAGAGTTATTAAATTCACATATTATTATTGATGATGAACTTTTATTAATAAAAGATTTTAATATAAAAATTCAAACAACTTCTGTAAAAATTTCTTGTAAATTTATGGATAGTATTTCTGATAGATATGTTCATAATTTAAGAAAAATAATTGAGCTTAATAAACTTGTATTTAAAGAAAAATTAACAGAGTTTGAAAAAAAGTTTGCAAGCCTTTTAGAAGAATTAGTTCAATTTATTGCAGAAGTTGATTTAACAATATCAAATATAAAAACAGCTAAAAAATATAATTATGTATGTCCAAAAATTGTAAAAACAGATGAAAATAACAATTTTTTAGAACTTATTGATTTAAGACATCCAATTATTGAAGCAAATGAAGAGCAGGGTATTTATGTTCCTAATGATATTATTTTAGGTGAATTATCTTTAGCAAAAAATGAATATAAAAACAATGTAATAATTAAAAACTCAAATCCAATAAATATGAATAATAATAAAATGCATGGTGTTTTACTTTATGGTATAAATTCATCAGGTAAGTCTTCTCTTATGAAATCAATTGGTATTGCAGTAATCTTAGCACAAGCAGGATTTTATGTACCAGCAAAATCTATGAGATTTTCAATTTTTGATTCTATTTTTACTAGAATAAGTGGGGCTGATAATATTGCAAAAGGTTTATCTTCTTTTGCAGTCGAGATGTTAGAGTTAAAAAATATTTTTAATCGTGCAACAAATCAATCTTTAATCTTAGGTGATGAAATTTCACATAGTACAGAAACTATGAGTGGGGTTAGTATTGTTGCTAGTTCAATTTTAAAGCTTTCAAAACTCGAAGCAATGTTTATTTTTGCTACTCATCTTCATCAATTACCTGAAATTGAAGAGATTAAAAAACTTAAAAATATAATTCCGCTTCATTTATCTGTTATGTATGAAGATGCAGAAGATAAACTAATTTTTGATAGAAAACTAAAGTATGGAAGTGGTTCATCTATGTATGGACTTGAATATGCAAAATCACTTCATATGGATAAAGAATTTTTACAAGTTGCAAATGATATAAGAAAAAAACTTACAGATGATTATTCTGCTGTTGAAAGAATAACTCATAAAAAATCATCTAAATATAATAAAGATGTTTTTGTAAGTTCATGTCTAATATGTGGGCGTGCTTGTGATGATGTGCATCATATAAAAGAGCAAGCAAGAGCAAACAAAGATGGCTTTATTGGACATGTCAATGCGAACCATAAATATAACCTTATACCATTATGTAAGAAACATCATAAAATGGTACATGATGGAACTATTAATATAAATGGTTTTGTTGCCACAAGTAAAGGTTTAGAACTGCATTACACTATGAATGAGTAAAGTTAATTAATTTTACTCTTCTTCTTGAACTTCAGGTAATTTTGAAGCCATTATAATTCCAAGTATTCCAAAAATTGATAATAATAAGATTATTCCATTTAAACCAATAAGAGAAGAGAGGACTCCAATAAAACCTGTAAATAGCAAAATAATACCAATAATAGTATTAGAAACTGCTACATAATCAGTTCTTTTATTTCCCCCAGCTAAATCTACTAGATAAGTCTTTCTTCCTATTCTAATACCTTGATAACCAACTGTTAATACAAAATATATTAAAGGCATTAACCAAATAGTAGCAAAAATATTCTCAAAAAAAGTATCTAGAAAAAATACTAAAAATCCAAGTGCTGTTGAAATTGTTGCCCCTAATATCATTGATCTTTTACTTGATATATCTGAAAGTTTTCCCCAAATAATTGATGAAGAAAAATCAGCTAATCCTCCAGCAAGGATAAAAAGTCCTAAAAGATAAGTACTTGAATTTGTATCTTGTTGTGCTAAGATTACAAAAAAAGGAGCAGATAAAACTGAACATAAAAATAGTGCTCTTGAAATAACAAAGGTTCTAAAATCCTTATCAGTTTTAAGCAAGCCAATTTTTTTTAGTGCAACACTTATGGCATTTCCTCCACCATCAGTTTCTCCATCAAATTCATTGATACGAGAATAAATAATAGCTGCAATAATCCAAAAGAAACCAGCAATAAAAAGTAGTATACCAAAATTTTGGGGTGAGAAAGGCTTTTCTCCAACAATTAAAAAATATATTCCAAGTGCTACAATTAAAAGGCCTGCTAAACTTCCTGAGTAGCCATTTAAAGCACCACGTCTTGTTTTTGGAATAGTTTTACCTAATACGTCTTTTGCAGCAACCGAGCTTAGTCCACGTGCTAAACTAAAAAGTATTATTAATATAATAATTGCAATACCTGCATTTAATCCTTGCATACTCCAAGCTACTATCCCAATACCAATCATACTAAGAGCTTGTAAAAATGCTCCAAGAGACCAAATATATTTTCTAATAGGAAGTTTTCTAACATATGCTGCTATTAAAAGTTGAGGAAGAAGTGAACCTGATTCTCTAATAGGAACAAGAAAAGAGATTAAGAAAAGTGGAACATTAAGTGTTTCCATTACCCAAGGTATAATTACCTTTGTATTTGCAACTGAGTCTGCAAGTTTATTAAAAAAGTAGCTAATGATAGTTAAGAAAAAATTACCAGGGACTACTTTACAAGCTTTTTCATCTATTGCTTTACAAACTCTAGCATCTTCTTCATTCATCATTTTTTCATAGATTGATTCATGTTTTGGTTTTTTTATCATTTTATATTTCTATCTTTTTTGGTTTTTATAATATTTCTAAGCATTAATAATATAAAAAGTAGGGCAATAGAAATATTAATATAAAAGCCTTGCATATTTCCATCTTCAAAAAATGAATATGCAAGTGCCGTAAATATTATTGAGATTATAAGGCACATTAAAGTGCTTTAAAACCTTCTTCTAAGTCTAAAGTACCTTCATAGAATGCTTTTCCAACAATAACACCAGCTATGTTTCCATTTGCTTTACAGTTTGTGATATCATTAATATCTTTTACTCCACCAGATGCAATGGTATCAACACCAGATGCTAGAGCAATAGACTCTGTAAACTCTACATTCACACCACAAAGCATTCCATCTTTTGAAATATCAGTACAAATAATAGCTTCAACCCCAGCATTTGCAAACTCTTTTGCCAGGTCTGTAGCTTTCATAGTAGAAACTTCTGCCCAACCTTCAACTGCAACCATTCCATTCATAGCATCAATACCAACAGCAATTGGATATTTAGAAGCCATATCTTTTACAAATTGTGGATCTTTTACAGCAATACTTCCTAAAATTAATCTATCAACTCCAAGTTCAATATACATCCTAATAGTCTCTTCCTCTCTGATTCCTCCACCAAGTTCAATTTTTAAATTACAGTTTTCTCTAATCTTCTTGATTTGTTCAAGGTTTGCTGGTTCTCCTGCAAAAGCTCCATTTAAATCTACAATATGAAGCCATTTTGAACCTAACTCTTCAAATCTCTTTGCAACTTGCCAGGGCTCATCTGAATAGATTTTTGCACTATCCATAAGTCCTTTACTTAGTCTTACAGCTTTTCCGTCTTTTAGATCAATTGCTGGTAAAATATCCATATTTTATTATTCCTTTTTACTTTTACTATTTTAAATTAATGTGACAAACTCATAAAATTTTTAAGTATTTTTAATCCATTGTCATGGGATTTTTCAGGGTGTGGTTGAAAACCATAAATATTCTCTTTATGTACAGCACTTGCAAATTCATAACCATATTCAGTTTTTCCAATGATATTTTTTTCATTAGTAACTGCATGATAAGAGTGCACAAAATATAAATATGGATCTTTTAATCCCTCAAATAAAGTATGATCATCTTGTGTTTTTATTACATTCCAACCCATATGTGGAATTTTAGTATCTTCATGCATTTTTGATTTATCAAATTTTACAATTTCTCCATCAATAAGCCCTAAGCCTTTATGCTTTCCAAACTCTTGTGAACTTTCAAAAAGTAGTTGCATT
The DNA here is from genome assembly GCA_041583235.1 of Halarcobacter sp. Taxonomy (GTDB): domain Bacteria; phylum Campylobacterota; class Campylobacteria; order Campylobacterales; family Arcobacteraceae; genus Halarcobacter. Next base: position 25,650 of record JBFHGG010000003.1, on the reverse strand, counting down.
CCAAGACAAATTCCAATCATTGGTTTTCCACTTTTTGCATACTCATGAATGGCCTGAAACATTCCTGTTTCATTAAGATTCTCCATAGCATCACCAAATGCCCCAACTCCAGGAAGAATAATTCTATTGTAGTTTTTTAAGTCTTCAGGGTCTTTTACAAATGAAGCTTTAGCATCTAATAAATGACATGCATTGTATACAGAAGCTAGATTGCCCATATTGTAATCAATAATTCCAATCACATAATATCCTTTGTGTTCTTTAGAAAGTTTGCATTATACTAAATTTTTGCATCAGCTAGGGTTAAAGAGAAGAGAACTTCGTTGTTTTTAGATTCTAGTAGTTTCTTTGCTTCAAGAATTGTGCTCCCTGTTGTAATTAAATCATCAACTAAGATAATTTTTTTATTAGATAGATTTGTTATAAATTTTCTTTTATTTTTCTTTCTAAACTCTAGGTCATGCCCTGCATATTTTACAATATTTGTAGCTTTTAATTGATTATAAAGGGGTTTAATATTTTTTGATTTTAAATGCTTTGATAGTATTGCAGTTTGTGAAAATTCATGTCTTGTATGTTCATCAATTCCAATAGAATAAACAGTTTCACTAAAATCAAAATTTTGTGCAAATACTTTAAAAGAGAGTGAGGCTAAAATATTAAAAACTCTATCCCCATGAAAATAGTATTTAGAAGTTATAAACTCTTCAATTTCTGAAAATGAATAAAATGAGTAATTATAAAAATTTTGCTTTAGTTCTCTCTTATGAAAAGAGGGCTTAAGTAGATTATTTTGGCAGTTTTTACAGATTATTTGATATGATAAATTTTCACATGATAGGCATTTCATAATATTAAATATTATATCTTTAAAGTGTTAGATCTTACTTAAATCTAATTAAAATAATTAAGTAACAACTAACATAATTTTTATTACTATAAAAAGTAGTATTTTAAATTTAAAAAATAAAAAGGAGATGTTATGAAGTTAAAATTACTCTTAGGAATATTATCCTTATTTGCCTTTGTCTGGGTAAATGCATATGAGTTAAATGGGGATTTAAAAGTTAAATGGACTGGTTATAAAACAGAAAAAAAAGTTCCTGTCTCTGGTACTTTTAATGAAATAAAACTTAATATCATGAAAAATGATAATTTAGAAGATTTCTTAACAAGTGCAGATGTAAAAATAAATACATTAAGTTTTGACTCCGGACTTGACGTCAGAAATAAAAGTATTGTTTCAACTCTCTTTTCTTTAAAAAGTTCAGAAGAGATAAGAGCAAGTATTGTAGAAGTTGATATAAATAAGAAAACTCTTGTTTTGCATTTAACTATGAATGAGGTAAGTAAAGATATTTCTTTAACTTATAAGTTAGAAGATGGAAATATTATTGCAAAAGGATTAATAGACATTTTAGATTATAGTATGAGTGAGTCTTTTGCTAAGTTTGCAAAAGAGTGTTTTGATTTACACGCAGGTAAAAGTTATTCTGAAGTTAATATAGAGTTTACTTTGCCATTTAAAGAATAAAAAAAGCAGTATTAAATTTTTATTTAATACTGCAACTTTTATTTTAAGAAGATTTATTATATTTTTAAAACAGCCATAAAAGCTTCTTGTGGAACATTTACTTTTCCAATAGCTTTCATTCTTTTTTTACCAGCTTTTTGTTTTTCTAGAAGTTTTCTTTTTCTTGTAATATCTCCACCATAACATTTAGCAGTTACATTTTTACCTGTTGATTTTACAGTCTCTCGTGCAATAATATTAGAGCCAATACTTGCTTGAATAGCTACTTCAAATAGTTGTCTAGGAATTAACTCTTTTAATGCTTTAATAAACTCTCTACCTTTTGATAAGGCTTTATTAGATGGAACAATAATAGATAAAGCATCAACAACATCACCAGCAACTTTGATATCAAGTTTTTGTAAAACACCAGGTCTAAAACCTATTGGTTCATAATCAAAAGAGGCATAACCTTTAGTTGAAGATTTTAACTTATCATAAAAGTCCATAACAATTTCATTCATAGGAATATCATAATCTAAAAGAACTCTTTTCCCTATGTAATCCATTTTATTTTGGATTCCTCTTTTATCATTTAAAAGTTTTATTACATTTCCTAAGAATTCATCAGGAACCAAGATTGTAGCTTTTACATATGGTTCAAATATTGTTTCAATATAGTTTGGTTCAGGTAACTCACTAGGGTTTTGTATAGTGATTTTTTCACCATTATTCTTAAGTACTTCATATACAACTGTTGGGGCAGTTGCAATTAAGTCAAGATTAAACTCTCTTTCAAGTCTTTCTTTTATTACTTCCATGTGAAGCATTCCTAAGAATCCTGTTCTGAAACCACTTCCAAGTGCTGCTGAAGACTCAGGTTCAAAAGAAATTGAGGAATCATTTAATTGCAATTTGATTAATGCTTCTCTTAAATCTTCAAATTTATCAGTTTCAATTGGATAAATTCCTGCAAATACAAAAGGTTTAGCAGGTTCAAATCCATCAATTATTTCAGCTGTTGGATTCTTAGCATCAGTCATAGTATCACCAACAGCAACTCCATCAAGAGTTTTAAGACCTAAGATTACAATTCCAATTTCACCTGTTTTTATTTCAGGAGTGTTTTGTCTTTTTAAAGGATGTGGATACATCAAATTAAGAACTTGATGTTCTTGTTTTGTATTCATTAATTTAATTAATTGACCTTTTTTAATAGATCCATCATAAACTCTAACTAATGCAACAGCCCCAAGATAATTGTCAAACCAAGAATCATAGATTAAAGCTTTAGTTGGAGCATCTTCATCTCCTGTTGGAGCAGGAACTCTATCTACTATGGAATCAATTAAATCTTTTACACCTAAACCTGTCTTTGCAGATATTAGATTGTGCTCAGTACAGTCAACTCCAATTGAGTCTTCAACCTCTTCTAAAACTCTAAGAGGATCAGCAGAGGGTAAGTCAATCTTATTTACAACAGGAAGTAATTCTAAGTCATTATCCATAGCGATATAGACATTTGCAATAGTTTGTGCTTCAACACCTTGTGTTGAATCTACAATAAGTAATGCTCCTTCTGAAGAGGCTAAAGAACGAGATACTTCATAAGAGAAATCAACATGTCCTGGAGTATCAATAAGGTTTAGAACATAATTCTGTCCATCTTTTATATAATCAAGTCTAACACTTTGCGCTTTAATAGTGATACCACGCTCTTTTTCAATATCCATTGTATCCATAACTTGTGCTGACATATCTCTATCTGCAACTGAACCACATTCTTGAATAATTCTATCTGCTAAGGTAGATTTACCATGGTCAATATGTGCAATTATTGAGAAATTTCTGATGTTTTTTTGCAAGGTTTAATCCTATATAATATAATTTAACGCGATTATATCTAAAAAATTGTAAGTTTAGAGTTAAGAAAGAAATGATGATAAGTTTTAAGTAAGAAATTTAAAAAAATAGATTTTAGGCCTAAGCCTAAAATCTATAAAAGTAATAAAATTATTTAGAGATAGAACCTTCTACTCTTCTATTCATTGCTTTACCTTCAGCAGTATCATTAGATGCTTTAGGCTTCATTTCTCCATAACCAACAGAGTTTAATCTTGATGCTTCAACACCATAAGCTTCTAATGCTTTTACAGCAGATGCCGCTCTTTTTTCAGATAACTTTTGGTTATAAGCATCAGATCCATCTGAATCTGTATGTGCTTCAATTTTACCTTTAACTGATGGGAATGCTTTCATAAAGTCAGCAAATTTTTTAATTTTTGAATCATATGAGTTATTAATAACAGCAGAATCAGTTTCAAAATTAATATTTAAGTCAACTTTTAAAGTACAACCATTTCCATCAACAATATCACCTTTTGGAGTTGCAGGACATTGGTCTAAAGAATCAACAACACCATCACCATCTGTATCAATTTCACACCCTTGAGCGTTTACAACTGCACCAACAGGTGAGTTTGGACATTTGTCAAGAGCATCTATAACACCATCATTATCAGAATCCATTGGTTTTGGTTCTTCTTTAACAGGCATTGGAGCAGGAGTAGCTTTTTTACCAAATGGAATTGCTAAACCAACTGTGTATAATAAGTTGTTATCCCCATGATCTGTTTCAATAAGATGTCTTACATCTGCTTTTAAAGAAACCATTTCAGAAATTTTATATTTGATACCTACACCATAGTTTCCAAATAAACCATTTTCGTTGTTATCAAAAGATTCATCATCAAAGAACTCAAGACCAGCACCAGCTAATGCATATAAAGAAGTTGAAGAAGATAAAGGATAATCTTTTACAACATTTAAAAACACTCTTGTAACACCAGTATCTTGAGCAGGACTTGCATTTCTGTAATTAACATCTTCAATACTTCTTAAGAAACCTAATTCAACTTGATCAAACATAGAATCATCTAAGTTAAAACCTAAAGATAATCCAGCGTCTACGTAATCTCTCTCTAATCCAATGTTACCTTCAGTGTAAACACCACCAATCATTGGAGTGATTTCATATTTATACTCACTATTTGCTGCGAACATCATAGTAGCACATAATGCACTCGTTAATAAAATCTTTTTCATCTTTTTCCCTTATGTTTAAGTAATCACCATATTATCAAAAAATATATTAAATATTTATTTATATTTTAAATTAATCTATAAAGATAGAGTTCACAGATTCGTTGTTTGTGATTCTTCTAATAGTTTCTGCAATAATTTTAGTACCTGTTAAGATAGTTATTTTATCACTAGTTCCATGTAATGGAATTGTATCTGTGATAACAAGTTCATCTAATGTTCCATTATTAAGTCTTTCAAAAGCAGGACCACTTAGTACTCCATGTGTACAACAGGCCATAACAGATGTAGCTCCTCTACTTTTTAATGCTTCAGCAGCTTTAACTAAAGTTCCAGCTGTATCAACCATATCATCTACTAAAATTACATCTTTACCTTTTACTTCACCAATGATATTCATTACTTCAGCAACATTTGCTTTTTCTCTTCTTTTATCAACAATAACTAAATCATAACCTAATTTGTCAGCATATGATCTTGCACGTGCAACTCCACCAATATCAGGACTTGCAATAATTGGATTTTTTAGATTTTTTCTTTTTAAGAAATCTACAAATAATACAGAACCATATAAATTATCTACAGGTATATTAAAGAAACCTTGAATTTGTGCGGCATGTAAGTCTATTGTTATGACTCTATCAATTCCAGATGATTCTAACATATCAGCAACTAATTTTGCAGTAATTGGAACTCTAGGAGCTGCTTTTCTATCTTGTCTTGCATATCCAAAATATGGAATAACTGCAGAAATAGATTTTGCACTTGATCTTTTAAGTGCATCTACCATTATAAGTAATTCCATTAAGTGATCATTTGTTGGGGCACATGTTGGTTGAACAATAAATACATCTTGTCCTCTAACACTTTCATGAATTTGAACAGATATTTCACCGTCACTAAATTTTTGTATAGTTGCTCCACCTATTTGCATATTCAAATATTTACCAACTTTTTTAGCAAATTCAGGGTTTGCGGTACCGCTAAAAAGCTTAAATTTCGCCATCAGATTATCCTTGTGTGATTGTATGTATTGTTGCGATTTTATCTAAAAACTACTTAATCAATTTTAAGTTATTTGATATTTTTGATTTTTGTCTTTTTAAATAAAAATAAAATATCTAATAAATATATTTTTTATGGACTTTTAAACTAGGGTCTAAGAGCCTAGTTTAAGAGCCTACTTAGTATTTGTTATCCAAGCACTACCTAGTACTTTTTGATTATTATAAAAAACTGCAAGTTGCCCAGATGCAACTCCAAAAGCGGGTTCTTCTAAAGTTATTTTAGCTTTATTCCCTTCAATTTTAACTCTACAAGGTATTGAAACAGATCTATATCTTAACTTAACTGTACATGAAAAAGAAGGCTCTGTTATAAACATATTTAAGTTCTCAACTTCTACTTCATTTATCTCTAAAGCAGCTTTTTTTCCAACAACAATTGTATTGTCTTTTGCATTTAATTTTGTTACAAAATGAGGTTCATGAGCTCCATGAACTGTAAAACCTCTTCTTTTACCAATTGTATAATGTGCATAACCTTTATGCTCTCCTACAATATTTCCATTTTCGTCTAATACTTTTCCAGGAACATCAATAGTTGCATGTTTTTTTACAACATCTGTATATACAGTTTCAACAAAACAAATTTCTTGTGATTCATTTTTTTCAGTAATTCTTTCATAAGCTACATCTAAATCTTTAGCAAATTTAATGATATCTTCTTTATTATAGGTACTTAGTGGAAACATCATAAAAGGTAAAGCTTCTTTATTTACTTGAGATAAGAAATAAGATTGGTCTTTTGTTTTATCATCTGCTTCATAGAAAAACTCACCATCAGTTTTAGCATAATGTCCTGTTGCTAAAAATGAAGCCCCTTTCTCTTTCGCAAAATCAAGCATAGCACCAAATTTTATCTGTTTATTACATTTCACACATGGGTTTGGAGTTGTTCCTTCTAAATAAGAATCAACAAAATAGTCATATATTTCAGTTGTAAATTTATCTGCTAAATCCAAAATATGATATTTGATATTCAAGAATTTTGCTACATCTTTTATATGTTCTAAATTTTTTTCATGATAACCATCTGTTCTATTATGAAGTTTTAAATATACCCCTTCAACTTCATATCCATCTTTTTGTAGCATATAAGCAGTTACTGAAGAATCAATTCCTCCACTCATACCAACCATTACTTTTTTGCTCATAATTCATCCTTTTTAAAGGAATAATCACTGATTCTCTACTAGCCCAATTTTAAAAAGGAATAATTAAATTATTTCTATTAATTCTTTATAATTAAAAAAATATTATATCAATATTCAAGGTTCTAGGCGTATCTTGAAAGGATCGCTTTCTTCCGAATTTATTTTAATATCTTTGCATAGCTTTAAAAAAGTATTTCTGCAAAGATTAATTTGAAGCGCAATTGTAGCATTTAAAAACTAATTTTGCTAAAGTAAAGCTAATGATTGTTTAATAGTAATTACTTATAAAACCCCCACCTAAACAATAATCTCCATCATATAAAACAAGGCTTTGACCTAAAGTTACTGCTCTTTGAGGTTTATCAAATTTTACTATTACTCTCCCATCATCAAAAGTTTCACAAACTGTACAAGCTTGTTTTTGTTGACGATATCTAACTTGTGCCACTAGTTTATCTCCAATTTTAGGAGGGGTTTCAAGTACCCAGTGCATATGGCTAGCTTCAACATTTTGATTCATAAGTAAAGGATGTATAGTATCTTGAACAACTGTTAAAGTATTATTTTCTATATCTTTTTTTGCAGCATACCATGGTTTATGAATATGACCTGCTGATTCAGTTTCTTTAATACCACCAAGACCAATACCTTTTCTTTGACCTAATGTGTAACAAATAAGACCTTTGTGTTTTCCTATAACTTTTCCATTCTCATCTATAATATCTCCAGGAACTGCTTTTAGATGTTGGGTGATAAACTCATCAAATCTTTGGTTACCTATAAAACAAATTCCAGTACTATCCTTTTTATCACTTACAGGAAGATTATGTTCTCTTGCTATTTCTCTTACTTCTTTTTTAGTTAAATCACCAAGAGGAAACATCGCATGAGATAATTGTTCACTTGATAATGCATGTAAAAAATAACTTTGGTCTTTTGAAGAATCTTTTGGAGTATCTAGTACATAGTGGTCATTGTGTTTAGCTATTTTTGCATAATGTCCAGTTGCAATCATATCTGCACCCATTTTTTTTGCTTCATTTAAAAATACATTGAATTTAATCTCACGATTACACAGTATATCTGGATTTGGAGTAAGTCCTTTTTTTAAACCTTCTAAAAATACATCAAATACTTTTGTTCTGTACTCTTCTACAAAGTCTTTACCTTTTACTTCAATTCCTATTAGTTCACCAACTTTTTTAGCATCTTCAAACTCTATACGATTAGGACATTGGCTACCTTCGATTCCATATTCCCAATTTCGCATAAACAAGCCTACTACTTCATATCCTTGTTGTTTTAATAATAGTGCAGTAACTGATGAATCAACACCACCAGACATTCCAACAACTACCTTTTTTTTCATTTTTATCCTTAAAAAAGTTCCTTTTTAAAAGGAACCATATATTTTATGACTTCTTTTAGCAGTGGAAATAAATTCCACTTAAAGAAGCAAACCCTAAAGTGAACAACGAGTTGTTCTATTTATAAATAAGTTTTAAAGGAATAATAACAGACTCTCTATTTGCCCAATCTTTATGAGGGATGATTAAATTTTTTGTATTAATTTTTTTATTATCAAAAAATATTATATCAATATCTAAGGTTCTAGGCGCATCTTGAAAGGATCGCTTTCTTCCGAATTTATTTTCATATCTTTGCATTGCTTTTAAAAGAGCATTAGGACAAAGATTTGTTTTAAAGGTAATTATACCATTTAAAAAATCATTTTGTTCTAAGAATCCAAAGGGAGGATTTTTTAATAGTGCAGAAGTTTTAATTAGAGTAAATCTTGAATCCTCTTTTAAACATAAGAGTAATTTATCAAATGTTTTTTTCATATTCCCAATATTTCCCCCAATACCAATAGTTACAGAGTGTTTTTTATTTGAATATTTATTGAAAACTTTTGGAAAATTTGAACTATAAAAAAGTGTTAAATTGTCTGCTAATTTTTTTTTCATATTTCTCCTGAAAATATAAAACTTATTAAATAAGTCAAGTTAAATTTTCAAATTTTTTGATTTTTTAAAGTATTACGGCTTTGCCGTTTTTCATTACTACTGTATCTTCAATTCTAACTCCAAATTCATTTGGAAGATAGATTCCTGGTTCTATAGTAAAGACCATATTATCTTCTATTATAACATCAGACTTTGAATTTATATTTGGAAACTCATGAATATCTAATCCCACTCCATGTCCTGTACTATGTACAAAAAAATCTCCATATCCGGCTTTTTCAATTACTTCACGTGTAAGTTTATCAATTTTAGAAGCTTTCATTCCAACTTTTGCTTTACTTATTGCGTTTAATTGAGCTTTGTAAACTAAATCATAAATCTTTTGATGTTTTTTATTCTTAAATCTTTGTTCTCTTTTAAAAGTAAATTTCTCAAAATTTGTGTTTGAAGTACAAGTTCTATCCGAACAATACCTTTTATATTTAACTCCAGCATCAACCAATATCAAACTATTTAATTTTAATTTTTTATTTGTGGGTAGGGCATGAGGTTTTGCAGCATTTTCATTAATAGCAACAATAGGGTCAAAACTTAAATCATATTTACCTATTTGACTCATTTTTTCTATTGCTTTAAAATGAAGAAAGTTTTCACTTTGATTAAAGCCATTTTTTCTTATAAATTTAGCAAGTTCTTTAAATCCTGCTTTTCCAATTATTGCAGCTTTTTTTAGAAGTTCAACTTCTTCATCACTTTTAATGATTCTTTTTAATTTTGAAAAGTTTTCTTTTGGAATAAAATTTATTTTTAAATCATTTGTTAGTTTTTGATAAAAAGCTAATTTAAAATCATTTGGATCAAAGGTGATTTTTTTGATTTTTGATTTTTTTAATAATTCTTGTGTATCTTTTATAAAATCAGAACTTTGAATTACAATTGAGTTTTTCGCATACTCTTGTGCTTCAATAGTATATCTAGCATCAGTAATAAAAAAAGACTCCTTACCTAACTTTAAGAATACAACATTATCACAAGAAAAGCCACATTCATAATAAATTGCGTTTTCATTCAATAAAATATAATTTTTCATAATTTCTCTTTTTTAAATTTGATTTAGTATTAACTATAATTTGAATATAATCTTACCCAAAATTTATAGAAAAGAACAATTAATTGTTCTCTTTAGAATTTTGCTACTTTTAAGTAGGTTTCATACCAATTGTTAATAAAGTAGTTGTAAAATACAAAGGTCCCTTTTAAATGGGGACTATTTAAAAGGAATATAATATGAAAATAGCGGTAATCCAAGGTCCAAACTTAAATATGTTAGGTATTAGAGAACAACATATTTATGGTCCAATGAGTTTAGATCAAATTCATGATCAAATGAAAGGAAGTGCAGAACAAAATGGTGTAGAATTAGAATTCTTCCAATCTAACCTTGAGGGTGAAATTATTGATAGAATTCAAGAGTGTTTAGGAACAGTTGATGGAATTTTAATTAATCCTGCAGCTTATTCACATACCTCAATCGGAATTAAAGATGCTTTAGCAGCAGTTAACTTACCAACTGTGGAAGTACATATTTCTAATATTTATAAAAGAGAAGAGTTTAGACAAAAATCAATAACTGCTTCATCTTCAACAGGTGTTATTTCTGGATTTGGACCATTTGGTTATCATCTTGGATTAATCTCTTTAACTCAAATTGTTTCTGAAGTTAAAGCAGTTGAAGCACAGCAAGCTCAAGCACAACAAGCTCAAGCTCCTCAAAAATAATATATATGAAAATTATTAATGCATCTTGGGTTATAACTTGCGATGAAAATAACAGCATTATAAAAAATGGTGCTGTTGTTTATGATAAGAAAATTGTTGATGTAGGAAGCTTAGATTTTATTCAAAAAAAATACCCAAATATAGAAATTACTTCATTAAAAGAAAATTCAGTTTTAATGCCAGGACTTATAAATTCTCATGTACATTTAGAGTTTTCTTCTAATAAAACTACACTTAAATATGGTAACTTTATGGATTGGTTAAATTCAGTTATAAGTTTAAGAGATGAATTAGTTGAAAAATCAACGTCTAAATTTATTTCATTAAAATTATTACAAATGCAAAAAACTGGAACAACAACAATAGGTGCAATATCCTCTTATTCATATGATTTAGAAGCTTGTGTTAAATCTCCAATAAATACAGTTTTTTTTAATGAAGTAATAGGTAGTAAACCTGATATGGTTGATACACTTTTTACAGATTTTAAAGCTAGATTAAAAAGTTCACAGTTAAATAAAAGTGAAAATTTTATACCTGCTATTGCTATTCATTCCCCTTATTCAGTGCATCCTTTTTTATTAAGAGAGACTTTACAAATGGCAAGAGAAGAGAATCTTGCAGTCTCTTCTCACTTTTTAGAATCACCTGAAGAATTTATTTGGTTGCATAAAGATGAAGGTAGTTTTCTACATTTCTTTAAAAATTTTTTAGGTCAAGAAAAAGCTGTTACAAAGCCAATAGAATTTTTAAATCACTTTAAGGGATTAGAAAATCTTTCTTTTACGCATTGTGTGGAAGCTAGTTTAAAAGATTTAGAAAAAATAAAAGAGTTGAAAGCTACAATAAATCATTGTGTTACTTCTAATAGATTGTTAAATAATAGTAAATTAAATTTAGATAATTTAGAAAATATTAATTATTCAATTGGAACTGATGGATTAAGTTCTAATAACTCTTTATCAATGTTTGATGAATTAAGAAATTGTTTAATGGCTCATACAAATAAAAATGTTTTAGAGTTTTCAAAAGAGTTATTAAAAGCAGCTACAAAAAATGGTAGTAGAGCTTTAGGTTTAAACAAAGGTGAATTAGTAAAAAATGCAGATGCTGATATTATTTCAATGATATTACCTGATGAAGTGAAAGATAAAAATGATTTATGTATGAATGTAATTTTGCATACTAAATTTGTAGAAAGTACAATTATTGGAGGAAAAGATGTTTGAGATGATTAAAAAATTGTTTTATCCTATTATTGCCGTTTTAGATTTTATAACTAAGTATTTTAAAACAGTAGTTTTTTTAACTATTGTTTATTTTTTTGTTGCAAGCTCGGAAGATTCAGCTTTAAATAGAGGTGAATTTGAAGGTGCCAATCTACAAAAAATTGAATTACTTGGACCTATATTAAATATTGAAAAAACTATGTTGGAAATTGATGATGCTAAAAAGAATAAAAATATTAAAGGTGTTCTTTTACTTGTAAATTCTCCAGGTGGCTCAGTAGCCCCTTCAGTAGAATTAGCCTATGCAATTAAAGAATTAGCTGAATTAAAGCCGGTTGTTGCATATGCAAGTGGTGTAATGGCTAGTGGCTCTTATTATGCTTCTATATGGGCAAATGAAATTATTGCTAATCCAGGAGCTATGGTAGGTTCTATTGGTGTAATTTTTCAAGGAACAAATGTTGAAGAGTTAATGAAAACAATAGGTGTAAAAACTCAAACTATAAAAGCTGGAAAGTTTAAAGAATCAGGAACTCCAACAAGAGAATGGAATTCTTATGAAAAAGCAGAGTTAGAAAAAGTTATTAAAGATACATATGATATGTTTATATCTGATGTAGCAAATGCTAGAAAACTAAAAAAAGAGAATCATACTGTATATGCAGATGCTCATATTTTTACATCTAGTCAAGCTAAAGAAGTAGGACTTATTGATGAGGTATCAACACTAAGTTATGCAAAATCACAAACTATGAAATTATCAGGTGTAACAAATCCTATATGGAAAAAAGAGGATAAATTTGATAGATTTATAGATAAAATTATTAGTGAAGCTGTTACAAGTTTTTCTGTTAATTTATTCGGGTCTTTAAAAGCCTATTAAAATACAAAAACCTCGTTCTAATATTTTAGAAGTAAAAAGTGCTAAATGCACTTTTTACTTTATTTAATTACCACCTTGTTTTACGGCGACGACTTGGAATTAGTACTGGAAGTATTAGACCTAAAAGTAAACCAGCTCCTGCAACCATTCCTCCATAAGTAAACCAACGCATTAGTAAATCATTTTTTTGAGTATCTAGTTTTGCATTTAAATTACGATTTAATGCTTGAATTTTTTGTAATTCTTTATTTAATTTAGAATTTTTATTTTGTAATTCATTAACTTGCTTACTTTTTGATTCTAAATCTTCATTAAACTTTATTTTATCTTTATCTGCTTTATCTTTTACAGTAATTAATTGTGCATTTAATTTTGTAAGCTGTGTTTCGAGCTTTGGTAAATGCTCTTTTAATCCTGCCCTTTTAGAAACAAATTTTGAATTAATCCAACCTGAACGACCTTTTGAATCTTTTATTTGAGTAAAATTTGCATTAGATTGAAGTATTTTAATATGCTCCCCTGCATTTACACTACCAATAATTTTATATTGTGTTCCTGGCCCTGAATGAATATAAGTATATAAATCATCTGAAACATAATAGTTTACAGCACTAGCTGAAGAAGTTAGGCAAAATAGAGTTAATAAAAGAAGGTTTAATTTACGTATCACTAAATAAATCCTTATTGTAGAAGTAAAACAATTTTTTATTTATAATTTTATTATAAATTTATTTTCTGCTTCCTTAATTAGATTATTAAGGAAGCGAAATTTGAAAGTTATGTTTATTATAATAAAATATTATGCTAGACCTTGAACAATTTTATATGTATCATTTGCAATTACATACTCTTCATTTGTTGGAATAACAAAAATTCTACCATTTGAACCATTTGTAGAAATATCTCTTGCATTACTAGATCTTTTATTATTTTTAGTTGGGTCAATATTTAATCCCATATAATCTAAACCTGAACAAACTTTTTCTCTAATAAGAGCTGCATTTTCACCAATTCCACCTGTGAAACATAATGCATCTACACCATCAAGTGCTGCTGCATATGAACCAACATATTTCTTGATAATATAAGCAATCATATCAACTGCTAATCTACATCTATCATCACCTGCATCCATTCCTTCAAGAACTTCTCTTAAATCTGATGATTTCCCAGAAATTCCAACAATTCCTGATTTTTTATTTAACATATCAAGCATCTCTTTAATACTAAGACCCTCAGATTCCATCATATATTGAATTGCACCTGCTCCAATATCTCCAGATCTTGTTCCCATCATTAAACCTTGAACAGGAGTAAGTCCCATAGAAGTGTCAATACATTTACCATCAAAGATAGCAGAAACTGAAGAGCCATTTCCTAAGTGACAAACTATGATTCTTGTATTATGTTTTTTATCTAACATTTTAGTTGCTTCGCTTGAAACAAAATAATGAGACGTACCATGGAAACCATATTTTCTAACACCATTATTAGTATATTGTTCATATGGAAGTGGATACATATAAGCATAATCAGGCATAGTTTGATGAAATGCAGTATCAAATACTGCAACATTTGGTTTACCTGGCATTAATTCAGCACAAATTTCCATACCCATAATATTTGCAGGGTTATGTAAAGGAGCTAAAGGAATAAGTTCCTTCATTTTGTTAATAACTGCATCTGTTACCATTACAGAAGAAGCAAACTCTTCTCCCCCATGAACAGCTCTATGTCCTATAGCATCAATATCATCAATAGAATTTATAACTTTACCTTCACCTTCAGTTAAAGTTTTTAATACTAATTCAATTGCTTCTTTGTGTGTTGGCATTGAAACGTCAAGTTTTAATTTTTGATCATCACCAAATTCATGTTTTATTACACCATCAATTCCAATTCTTTCACAAAGTCCTACTGCTAAAACTTCTTTACTAATTGGATTCATTAATTGGTACTTTAGTGACGAACTACCTGCGTTTAAAATAAATACTAACATATGTCTTTTCCCTCTTCTTTAAATTTGATTTTGTAATTATGCTTGAGTTGCAGTAATTGCAACTAAGTTTGAAATATCTTCAATTGAACAACCTCTAGAAAGGTCATTTACAGGCTTATTTAATCCTTGTACAATAGGTCCATGTGCTGAAGCACCTGCAAATCTTTGTACTAATTTATATCCTATATTTCCTGATTGTAAATCAGGGAAAACTAAAACATTAGCACATCCTGCTACTTTAGAACCTGGTGCTTTTGATGCACCAACAGCTTCTACAATAGCAGCATCTGCTTGCATCTCCCCGTCAAATGCAAAATCAACTTCTCTCTCTTCTAATATATCACATGCAAATTGTACTTTATCTACAAGTGGATGCTTAGCACTTCCTTTTGTTGAAAATGACAACATTGCAACTCTTGGTTCTAATCCTACAACAGATTTAGCCGTTGCAGCAGTTGCAGATGCAATATCTGCTAATTGTTCAGCATTTGGTTCTGGATTAACAGCACAATCTGCAAATAAAATTAAGCCATTATCTCCAAATTTTCCATCACTTGTTTCCATAATAAAAGTAGAAGAAACAGTATTTATTCCTGGTGCAGTTTTAATAACTTGAATTGCAGCTCTTAAAACATCTGCAGTTGGAGAATTTGAACCTGCAACTAATCCATCAGCCTCACCAAGTCTTACCATCATACAACCAAAGAATCTAGGTTCTGTAGTCATGATTTTTGCAGCCTCATCTTTTGAAAGACCTTTTGATTTTCTAAGTTCAACTAGTGCATCAATATACTTCTCAATTCCATCAAAACTCAAGGGGTCAATAATAGTAGCACCCTCTATGTTTGCGCCACAAGCAGCAGCATCAGAATTGATTTTTTCTGCATTTCCAATTAAAACTACATTTGCAGTTTTTTCTTCTAAAACGATTTGAGTAGCTTTTAAAACTCTTTCATCATCAGCCTCCGGCAGGACGATAGTTTTTAGCTCTTTTCTAGCATTTTCTTTAATACTTTCAATTAAACCCATTCAAGTTTCCTTTATTGTTAATTCAATAAATTATAATATTCAAACGTAGCATTATAATAGCATTTGGGAATAAGTTTTGTTCATATTAATAAGGTGTGTATAAAAGTAGTACATATAGTATAAATAAGTATAGATTTTGTATATTTTTTTAGCTAAGTAAGATAATAATTAGTAAAAGCTTTAGGCTTTTACTAATTGATAAGTATCATGAGCAATTACATACTCTTCATTTGTAGGAATTATATAAATCTTCACTTTTGAAGTATCTTTATTTATTTCTCTATTTTCAAAACTTCTAGTTTTATTCTTCTTTATATCAAGTTCAAGGCCTAAAAATTCCAATCCGCTACATACTTTTTCTCTAACTATATCTGCATTTTCACCAATTCCTGCTGTGAAACAAATTGCATCAACTCCTTCAAGTACTCCTGCATATGAACAGATATATTTTTTAATTCTATTACATTTCATATCTATTGCTGTTTGCGCTCTTTCATCACCATTTTGAGCAGCTTCAATAATCTCTCTTAAATCAGAAGAAATTCCAGATACTCCAAGAAGTCCAGATTTTTTATTCAAGTAACTTATCATCTCTTCAGAAGACATATTTTTCTTTTCCATTAAATAGTTCAAAACAGCAGGATCTAAATCTCCAGATCTTGTTCCCATAATTAAACCTTCTAAAGGACTTAATCCCATTGATGTATCAATTGATTTACCATCTCTAACTGCACACATAGAAGAACCATTTCCTAAGTGACAAACAATAACTTTTGAATCTTCTTTATTTAGCATTTTTTTTGCTTCATTTGAAACATAATAGTGGCTAGTTCCATGAAAGCCATATTTTCTAACTTTATGGTCTTTGTAATCTTCATAAGGAACTGCATACATAAATGAACTTGCTGGCATTGTTTGATGGAATGCTGTATCAAATACAGCAACATTTGGAGTATTTGGCATTATTTCTTTACAGATTTTTATACCAATTATATGAGCAGGATTATGTAAAGGGGCAAGGGGAATAAGTGATTGTATTTTTTCTATTACATCATCATCAATAATAACTGAGTGATTAAAATATTCTCCCCCGTGAACAACTCTATGTCCTATAGCTTTGATTTCATCTATTGAGTCAATAACTTTATCTTCACCATTTGTTAAAAAGTTTAAAACAATTTCAATTGCTTCTTTATGTGTAGGCATCGCAAGATCTTTTTTTACTTTATGACCTTTTGCTTCATGAACTAATCTTCCATCAATTCCAATTCTTTCACAAATCCCTGTTGCTTTAACTTCAGCAGTTTCAGGATTCATTAATTGATATTTTAAAGATGAACTTCCAGCATTTAAGACGAGTACTAACATATTTCTACCTTCTCTATATATTTTTGGAAAATTATAACTAAAAGATATGTTAATTGTATGTAAATTTACTAATATATATTAATTTTAGTTTTAACTTAAAATTATTTAATTTTTACTCTTGCTAAATTTTTTAGTTTTAAAAATATCATAGCAGTCATAATTGCATCATTATAAGCATCATGTTTTCCAAATACTGGTATATTTAAATCCTTCATAATTGCATCAAATCTTAAGTCAATGTTACTTTGAGGAATTTTTTCAATTTTATAGTCATGATAAATAGCTGATATCTCATAAGCATAATTGGGTAAATTAATTCCAAGTTTTGGTTTTAAATATTTATTTATCATTGCAATATCAAACTCTAGATAATAACCCACAAGTTTTCTATTTCCAATAAATTCTAAAAATTCTTTTATAACATTTTCAATATTTTCTGCTTCTTCAAGATCCATTTCTCTTATATGATGAATTTTGATTGCTTCAATTTGTAATTTTGTTTTAGGCTTAACAAATCTGATAAATCTTTTACTTGAAAGTATAATATTATCTTTTATAATAACCGCACCAATAGAAATAATATCATCAATTTTTAAATCTAAACCTGTTGTTTCACAATCAAAACATACAAATTCATTATTAGTAGTTTTATCAAAAAGATAAGAATACTTTTCATCTTTTAGATTTTTTTTATTCAAATAATTTTTTATTTGATTAAACATAATTTAACTTATAATGATGTTCTAGTTTTTTCTTTAATCTATTTACAATTTTAAAACTATCTTTTAGTAAATCCTTTTCCATGGTATTTAAATTATTTGGATTTATGTAGTTATCAATTGTTTCATTATTATGCATTTTTTCAAGATTTGATTTTAGTTTTATAGTTAATAGAAACTTGAAAGCTTCAATTAATTCAGAAGCAAACTCTTTATCAAACTCTCCTTTTTCTTCTAATTCTTTAATTCTTTTTATAGTATTTACTCTCATTAATTTATGTTCTAAAGATAAGGTTCTTATACTTTGTACAATTATAAAAATACCACCTTTTTTAATATCAAGTTCATTATTATGTTCTTTATCTTTTGAATCAAAAACAAAACCATCAAAAAAACCAAGAGGAACATTGAAATCCATAATGATTTTTGCAAAGTGCATATAAAATGTTTTTGATGTTGAACCAATGTTAAATAAATACTCTTTTAATTCATTTAACATTTCTCTATCCTCACTTACAGACATTGCATCATAAAAGATTGCAAGATTCATAAAGTTATCACCACTTGGTTTTGTAATCCATTCAAAAATAATATCTTTAAAATCTTTTTGTCTTCTACACCAGTAAGGATTTGAAACCATAATATTTCCTTCACATCTAGGAAAGCCAAAATCTACAAGATGCTCGGTATAATTATGTGTAAATTTTAATATCTCTTCATTACTTAAAACACAATCATCTGCAATAATTAAGGCATTGTCTTGATCCGTTTTTAAAATTTGTTCACTTCTTCCTTCACTTCCCATTACAATAAGACAAGCTTTTCCTATTAACTCTTTTGGAGCAGTCATTTTAAATAATTTATGCATTACTTTTCTATTTAATTGATTAATTAATTTTGATATAAATTCAATTTTCACACCTTTTGCATTAAGAGATTTAATGATTTTAGTAAAAGATTGAGAAGCTTTTTTTAATTCTTCTATAGATTCAGCTTTTGAAATTGTATTTGAAACAGAAAATGTATGAGTGGCAAAAAATGATGATAATGATATTTGGTCAATTATTCCACAAATTTCATTTTCATCATTTTTAACAACAACTCTTTTTAATCCATGTTTTGCCATTATTAATTGAGCATTAAATAAAAAATCATTTTCATTTACATAAATAAGATTTTTATTAGATATTTTCCCTACAGTATCATCAAAATCCATTCTATTTAAAATCACTTTTTCTCTAAAATCTGAATCTGTAACTATATACATCTCATTTTTTTCATCTTTTAATAATAAGGTTGGGACTTTTTCTTTTTTAATTGTTGTAACTGCATCAAAAATTGAAGTTTTATAAGGTAAAATGACTGCTCTATGAACATTTGCTTCTTTTACTTTGGCAAGCATTAAATTTGAAAGTTCTTTATTCTTTTCATTATTAATATTGGCATTTAATTTTTGAGAAATTGATTGAAAGAAGAAACTCTCTAATACATTGTTTTGGCGAAGAGTTTTAATAAAAATCTCTTTTGGTAATATATAACAAATAGTTTCTTGTGTTGTAACAAAACTATTTTTAGAATAATTTTCAATAAGAGAAACAGGATCAAAAAATTCTTTTTTTGAATAAATTGATAATACTTCATCTTCTTGTTTTTCTTGAACTAAACCTTTTAAAATAAAATATAAATACTTAGGTTCTTCACCTTGTTTTTGAATTATAGTATCTTTTTTAAGATATATAATATCTAGAACTTCTGTAAATTTTTCTAATTGAAGTTTCGAAAGATTTTCAAAAGGATGAATTGATTTAAGAAATGCAATTTCTTCTTGTGTTCTCATATTAAAGTCTTTATTATTGATTTTAAATAATTACAATTTAGATTATCATAGGCAAAATGATAAAAAACTGAAATCAATAATATAAATTTTAAATATATTTATTTTTTAATTTAACAAAGAGAGTAAACTCTCTTTGCTTTAAACTATTAATGATCAACAGCTCCTGCTGAACCAATACCAGTATTTGCTCTAACATTTTGAGCTCTAAACATCTCTTTTTCATTTACACCTCTTTGCGAGTTATCTATTTTAGAGAAAAACCAGATTGAAACAAAGGCTATTGTTACAGAGAATAGTGCAGGGTGTTTATATGGAAATATTGCTTGCTCATTTCCTAAAATTTGTACCCAAACAATTGGACCTACTATTACTAAAGTAACAGCAGTAATTAAACCAATAAATCCACCTAAAAATGCACCTCTAGTTGTTAACCCTCTCCAATAAATAGATAAGAAAAGAATAGGGAAATTTGCAGATGCTGCAATACCAAAAGCAAGTCCTACCATATATGCTATATTTTGAGATTCAAATGAAATACCTAATATTACACCAACTATTCCAACAATAACAACAGTTATTTTAGAAACTTTTATTTCTTGCTCTTCTGTACAATTTGGATTTATTACATTTGCATAAATATCATGAGAAATAGCACTTGCTCCTGCGAGAGTAAGTCCTGAAACAACTGCTAAAATTGTAGCAAAAGCAACTGCTGAAATAAATCCTAAGAATGCATTCCCTCCTAACATATGTGATAAGTGAATTGAAGCCATATTGTTTCCACCAAATAGTTTACCATCAACAAAATATTCTGCACCATCTGCTGAGTTTAAAAATGCAATTGCACCAAAACCAACAATAGTAATAATAATCCAAAAATAACCAACAAAACCAGTTGCGTAAACAACAGATTTTCTAGCTTCTTTTGCGTTTCCTACTGTAAAGAATCTCATTAATACATGAGGTAAACCAGCAGTTCCTAACATTAATGCCATACCTAAAGAAATTGCAGAAATAGGATCAGAAATAAATCCTCCTGGTGCTAAAATAGATTCACCTGCTGTATGGTTTTCAACTGCCTTAACAGCTAAAGATTCAAATGAAAAATCAAAATGATATAAAACCATAATAGCCATAAAAGACACACCTGTAAGTAATAAACAAGCTTTAATTATTTGTACCCAAGTAGTTGCAAGCATTCCCCCGAATGTTACATAAATAATCATCATTATTCCAACTAGGATTACTGCATATTCATACTCCATGCCAAATAAAACTTGTATTAATTTTCCTGCTCCAACCATTTGTGCAATAAGATATAAGATTACAACTGAAAGTGAACCAAATGCAGCAAGCGTTCTAATCTCTTT
The DNA here is from genome assembly GCA_041583235.1 of Halarcobacter sp. Lineage (GTDB taxonomy): Bacteria > Campylobacterota > Campylobacteria > Campylobacterales > Arcobacteraceae > Halarcobacter. The sequence goes on along the minus strand of JBFHGG010000003.1, from coordinate 4,640 downwards.
TTGTCCAAGTCTATATGCCGCAATATCAGCAAATGTAAATTTACCTAAATTTCTTAACTTTTCAGCCATAAAGAAAAGAATTACTGGCCAACCCACAAGAAATGAAACGGCATAAATAACACCATCATAACCTTTTAAATATATAAGTCCTGATACTCCTAAGAATGCAGCAGCTGACATATAATCTCCAGCAATCGCTAATCCATTTTGAAAACCTGTAATCCCCCCACCAGCAGTATAAAAGTCACTTGCAGATTTAGTTTTTCTTGCTGCCCAGTATGTAATACCTAAAGTACCAATAATAAAAATAAAAAACATAATAATCGCAGGAATATTAAGTTCTCTTTTTACTGCTTCAAATGTTGCATCACCAGCAGCAAAAGCAGTAATTGTAAAAATAGCAATAAGTGTTAATATTTTAAACATTAGATTAAGTCCTTTACATCATCTTTAATTTCATTAGTTAAATCTTCAAACTCACCATTTGCTCTTTTTACATAAATAAGAGTTGTAATAAAACTAATTATTAATATTGCTAATGCAATAGGAAATGCAATTGTTGTAAGTCCCTCACCAATTTTTGTAGCCAAAATCTCTTTATTAAATGCTATAACTAAAATGTATGCATAAAACATTACTAATACAAATATACCTAACTTAATACCAAAACTATTTCTTTTAGAAACTAGTTCTTGATATTTAGGATTATTTTCTATCCTATTTACCAATTCCTCTTTCATATATCTTCTCCCTTTTTTTCTTATATTTATAAGTAAATTTAAAATTTTAAAGTAGTGGATTTTAAAATTTAATAAGTACTAAATATAAAGCTTTTTATTATTACATATGAAAATTAAAAGTGTATAGTTTTTGTACTGATAGTAATAAATATAAGCTAATATATGTAAAAAAGTAACAAAATAATATGATGCTAAAATGGCTTAAAATAGGGCTTTTAGAGCTATAATAGTACAATTAGTAAATTCATAATTATATGAATGTACTATTAGTGTACATGATGTATATTTGATGCTCATTTTAGCCTGTGTAAAAAGTTGAGTTAGCAGGAGATAGATTTCTAAGTTTAAGAAAAATCATGGAAGTCATAATTGCATCATTTAAAGCATCATGTTTTCCAAGTTCTGGCACATCTAACTCTTTCATAATAGTGTCAAATTTTAAATCAACAAATTCATAATCACTAGATCTTTTTTTTGATTTAAAATACATTGATGAAACTTCAACTTGCAAGTTAGGAAGTGAAATTCCAATATATTGTTTTGTATATTTAGAAATTATTGCTATATCAAATTTAATATAATATCCTACAATTGGACGATTTCCAATAAACTCTAATAATTTAAGAATAGCATCTTTGGGATCTAACGCATTTTCTAAGTCAATAGGTCTTATATGATGAATTTTAATTGATTCTTCTGTTACATTTTTTGATGGTTTAAGAAAAATATTTAGAGTTTTTCTCATTAATATTTTATTGCCTTTAATTACTACAGCTCCAATAGATAAAATTTCATCTTTTTTTGGATTTAAACCTGTAGTTTCACAATCTAAACAAACATATTCATCATGTGGTGGTTCATCAAATAAATATAAATAATTATCATCTTTTAAGTTTCTTTTTCGCCAGTTATTAAATAATTTTTTTAACATTATGAAATCTTGTCAATTTTAAATTTGAAATTAACAAACTTTTTAAAATCATTTACAATTTTTAAACTATCCTTGAAAAGGTCTCTTTCTATTTTCCCTAAAGAATGAGTATCTATTTCATTATTTATTACTTTATTATCTTGTATTTTTTGTAATTGCGCTTTTAATCTTAAAGTATTTAAAACATCAAAAGCTTCTAAAAGTTCACTTCCCATCTCATGTTCAATTATTTTCTTTTCCATTAAGATTTTTATTCTTTTTACTGTAGTAGTTTCTCTAATTCGTTCTTTTAATGCTAAACTTCTTATTCCTTGAACAATTGGAAAAATACCTACTTTTTTTATATCAATATTATATGTTTTTGTCATAAAATTGGCAACAGTATTTGGAGTATCAAAGGTCAATGTGGCCTTGGCAAAATAAGCTAAAAAGACATCTTTATCATGTAGTTTATTAAATAAATCATCTTTTAAATTAATTAATAAGTTTTTATCTCCCGCTACTGCAAAGGAATCAAAGAAAATAGCTAAGTCCATATAGTTTTGCATATCAGGTGACTGTATCCATTTAGCTGTCTCATTTTTATATTCTTGAACAGTTTTACACCAAAATGGATTGGATACCATAATATTACCTTCACATCTTGGATATCCAAACTCTATTAACGTATTAGTTATTTTTTCCATATAAGGTCTATACTGTTCCACATCAGTTCCATCTTTTATTACCAGTGCATTATCTTGATCTGTTTTAATTATTTGTTCATTTCTTCCTTCACTTCCCATAACTATTAAACATGCATTATATTGAAGCTCTTTTGGTACAATAAATCCAAAAAGTTTTTTATAAACTTTTGTATTTAATTGTCCAATTAAATTTGAAATATGATTTACTTTTACACCTTTAGCATTTAAAGTTTTTATTGTACTAATTAACTCAATACTTGCTTCTTTTAAATCTATAAGTGATTTTGCATTTTTGATTTTTGAATCAACAACATAAGTATGATTTGCAAAATGAGATAAAACATCAATTTGTTCTAAAATTCCTTGCATTTCTCCTTTATTATTAACAACTCCAACTCTTTTTATGTTTTTTTTAATTAATAAAGTTAGTGCTTCAAATAAATAATCATCAAGTTCTACTGTAAGAAGGGGAAAAATTGCAATATCTTCAACTAAAATTGATAAATCTCTTCCTTCTAGTAATACTTTTACTTTTAATAATGAATCTGTAATTATCCCATATTTATTATCTTTAGATTTTACTATTATTGTTGATGTTTTATACTCCATCGATTTTTCAATGGCATTAATTAATTGTGTACCTTCCTCTACAATACATGGAGGATGTAAAATAGTATCGCTAACTTTCGCAATCATAAATGTTGATAATTCAGAAGTATACTCTTTTTCTTTTAATGTTTGAAATTTACTAACAAGATTATTTAAGAAAAAATCTTTAAAGCCTTGATTATTTTCTATTAAATCAAGGAAAGTTTTTTTTTCTATTTCATAACAAATTAAATCTTCATATACTTTAAAAGAGTTTTTTGATTTTCCATAAATTAAAGAGTTCGCATCAAAAGAGTCTTGGTTATGATAATCCATTAAAACTTCTTCTTCATTGTATTCGTGAACAATACCTTTAATAATTACAAAGAAGTGGGTAGGAATCTCTCTTGGAGTAATTAAAACTTTATCTTTTGGATAATATGCAATATCCATATGTTTAATACATATACTCATTTGTTCATCATTTAATAATTGAAAAGGGTGGATTTTTGATAAAAAAGATTTTTGATCACGAAGACTCATATAAAGGACCTTTTATAATAATTTTTTATATTAAATTAGTATAGAAAATTTACTCTTATATTAATATAAAAAAGTATTAGTTGAAATAAAAAAAGGCCAACCCTTAGGTTGACCTTTTTAGTTTTTACTAGTGATCGTGAGCTTCACCAGCACCAGAAGGAATTCTGATTCTCTCAACAAGATCTTGTATTTCTTGTGGAGGCTCAGGAGTCATTCTAGATACTACGAATGCAACAATAACATGTAAGATTGTACCAATTGTACCGAAACTTGCAGGAGCAATTCCTAAGAAGTATTCGTCTGGCGTTCCCCCACCCCAGATGAAGTAGATTGCATATCCAATTGTTACGATTAAACCAGTTAAAATACCAGCAATAGCACCTTCTTTATTCATTCTTTTGTCAAATACCCCAAGGATAATTGTAGGGAAGAATGCAGCTGAAGCAATACCAAATGCTAAGGCAACAACTTGTGCAACGAATCCAGGAGGGTTAATCCCTAGATAACCAGCAACACAAATAGCAACAATAGCTGAGATTCTAGCCCACATTAACTCTGATTTCTCATTTAATGTTGATTTACCAGTCTCTTTATCTTTAAATACAACTTGACCCATTAAGTCATGTGAAATAGCTGAAGCAATTACAAGTAATAGACCAGCTGCTGTTGATAATGCTGCTGCAAGACCACCAGCTGCAATGAATGCTATTACCCAGTTAGGTAAGTTAGCAATTTCAGGATTCGCAAGAACCATGATATCTCTATCAACATATAATTCGTTTTCAATTTTTCCAGAATTTCCAGCTGGTTTACCATTTGTAGTTACTCTGTTACCATTTTCAGTTACGTTTGTACCATCAAATACAGGTTTACCTTTAGCGCCATCAAATGCTGCACCTGGAGCATATTGAATTTTACCATCACCATTTCTATCAGTCCAAGCTAATAATCCACCTTGTTCCCAAGTTGTGAACCATTTACCACTATTTGGTGTTCCGTCAGCATGTTGTAAATCACCAGCAACGAATGCTTTGTATTCAACATTTTGAACATTTTTGATTAAGTTAACTCTTGAGAATGCAGCAACTGAAGAAATAGTTGTATACATAATCGCAATAAATACTAATGCCCAACCAGCAGAAATTCTTGCAT
>JBFHGG010000002.1:0-73730 GCA_041583235.1 Halarcobacter sp. | reverse complement strand
GCTCCTGTGTGATTTAAATCTTCTCTTTTTAAGTAGATTTTAGCACCCCCACAAAATTTTGTAAGATTTTTTGCAAAGCTAATTGGTGTTGGTCTTCCTTGATAGTTTTTTCTTACATAATTAAGTTCTTTTATAAATTCAGGGTTATTTTTAAGTTCATTATATACTTTTGTGATATTAGCAAAAGGTTTTTCTAGAATAGGAGGAATAAAGGAACCTCCAAATCTCCCAAAATATCCTTCTTTATTTGGAGTTGTTTCTAAATACTTAGACATTAATTATTTCCTTTTTAAAAAATTATATTCTAATTTTGTTAAAAAAAACTTTATTATTTATTTTGGAAAATTGAATATAATAAAATTATGACTTGAAACTAATAAGATGATTTTAATTAAGAGTTTTTTGTAAAAGTGCAGGGTTATTAACATTAATAAGAGCTGCAAGCTTATTTGATATTACTAGATCATAATAGGCTTGCAGTAAAATTAGAAGATTTTATTTATGAAAACCACTTTTTAACTTTTTCAAACATTCCTTCAAAGTTAGATTCATGAGGTTTACTCTCTAGTCCAAAACTTTCATGAAGTTTTTCTAAAAGTTCTTCTTGTTCTTTTGTTAAAGTTCTTGGATAATTAATTTTAATTTGTACAATTAAATCTCCTTTTCCATAACCTTGAACTGATTTAACACCTTCATTATTAAATTTGAATTGTTCTTTATCTTTTGTTCCTGCAGGAATCTTAAGTTCAAGTTCACCTCTTAATCCAGGTATTTTAATAGATGCTCCAAGTGCAACTTGTGTAAAGAAAATTGGAACTTCAATATAAATATCATCATCATGTCTTACAAAATGAGAGTCTTCTTTTACTTTTATTTGTAAATATAAATCTCCTCTTGTTCCATCAGGAGCGATATTCCCTTTATTTGAAACTCTAATTCTATTCCCATCATTTACACCCTCAGGAATACTTACTTCAAATTTATCTTTTTTTGTTTTATATCCTGTTGCACCACATGTTTTACATTTAGTTGTAGCTGCTTGTCCTGAACCTTGACAATGAGGACATGTTTGTGCAAAAGTCATAAAACCTTGTCTCATATGAACTTGACCTTGTCCTCCACAATGAGTACAAGAGCTAAGTTTTCCATCTTTTGCACCTGTTCCTTTACAATCAGCACAGGCATTTTTATAAGAATATTTAACTTCTTTTTTACATCCAAATATTGCTTCATTAAACTCAACTTCTAGTTCAACAGCAATATCTAAGTTATAATTATATGTTTTTCTTTCTCTTCCTCTTGAATTTCCTGAAAAGCCTCCAAATCCTGAGTTACTAAACATTTCTTCAAAGATTGAACCTAAATCATCAAAGCCTCCACCTGAGAAGCCTCCTCTTTGACCATGACCCTCAAGTCCAGCTTTACCATATCTATCATATACCTGTCTTTTTTCATCATCACTTAAAACTTGATAAGCCTCATTAACAGCTTTAAATTTTTCTTCTGCTTCATTGTCATCAGGATTCTTATCTGGATGATATTTCATCGCCATTTTTCTATAAGCTTTTTTGATTGTACCTTTATCACTATCTCTAGTAACTTCTAATAATTCATAATAATCTATTTCAGTCAAACCATTAACTCCTAAATAATAATAATTTTTCGCGATTTTATCTAAATCTCTATTAAGGTTAGATATAATCCTCAAATGAAAAAAGGTTTAGAAAAATTTTATGATTTAGTTGATGCCTTTGAGTCTTTACCAACAATTGGTAAAAAATCTGCTCAAAGACTTGCCTATCATATTGTTATGAATGATAGTTATAGTGGGATAAAAATAGCTCATAGTATTGAAAATGCATTAAGAAATATAAAAAAATGTATTAGATGTGGATCTATGAGTGAGCATGAAATTTGTGAAACATGTCTTGATGATAATAAAGACCGTACAAAAGTCTGTATTGTTCAAAGTGCAAAAGATATATTTATTATTGATGAGTCTAAGCAGTTTGATGGCTTATATTTTGTTCTTGAAGAGTTAGAAGAAGAGTCAATTGATAAATTAATGGAGTTTATAAAACAAAATGATGTATGTGATATTTTATTTGCTATAACCCCATCTTTGTCAAATGATGCCTTTATACTCTATATTGAAGACAAATTAAAAGATTTTAATCTTACATTTACAAAAATAGCACAAGGTGTTCCTACAGGTGTTAGTTTAGAAAATGTAGATATTTTATCCTTAGCAAAAGCTATTCAAAGTAAAGTTAATATTTAAGAATTTAGGTAAAATTATAGAATGGAAAAAAGAATAATATGTCAAAAATGTAAATTTTATTATGTTACATGGGAACAGTCTAAGCCTCATGGATGTAGAGCATATGGCTTTAAATCAAAGATTATTCCTTCTGCGGTAGTTAAAAGATCTAGTGGCTTAGATTGTGCATTTTATGAACTTAAGATTATGTAGTTTATGAATAATAATATATTAAAAAGTAATATTAATTTATATGAAGAAAATATTGTATCTTTAGTTAAATATTGGATTAATAATGAAAGTATTTCAGAAATTTTAAAAAAACATGAAATTATTTCTGAAAGTTTTGTAAGAGATTATGTTTTAGAAATTATTGAATATTCAATACTTTTATTAAAAGAAGAAGAGAGAATAGGTGCTTATCCTGAAATTGATAAATTTCTTTTATATTTGAAAGAAAAAGAAATTTCAACATCAGAATTATTTATATTGTGTAGTGGTTTTAAAAATTCATTTATAGAATTATCATATGAATCTAAAATTATTAATTTTGAAATTCAAAAAAAGATAAATGATATATTTGAAAAGAACTTTGTAAAAGTATTAGAAAAATATTCAAAATCAATATTTGTATTACAAAAAGAGATAGAAAATCAACAAGCTATTTTAGTAGAACAATATAAATCAGCAGCAATGGGTGAAATGATTGCTATGATTGCTCATCAATGGAGACAACCTCTGCAAGCTGTTTCAATTTTAACACAAAAATTACCAATTACTAAAATGCTTGAAGGTAAAATTGAAGATGAACTTCTAGATCAAGTTGTTACTGATATTAGGAAACAATTAATTTATATGAGTAAAACGATTGATGATTTTAGAGATTTCTTTTTACCTAATAAAGCAAAAGAACTTGTTTCTTTAAAAGCTCTTTTAAAAAAATCTTTTAAATTTATTCTTTTTTTTATAAAAACTGATTCTATTAATATAAATATTAATGCAAAAAAAGATTTTACTATTTTAATTTATGAAAATGAACTAATTCAAGTATTAATTAATATTTTAAAAAATTCTAGGGATGCTATGCTTGAGAATAAAATTGAAAAAAAAGAGATTAATATTAATTTTTATCAAGAAAATAATTCTACTTTTATAGATATCGAGGATAATGCAGGAGGAATAGCTACAAATATTATAGATAAAATATTTGAACCTTATTTTTCAACAAAATCAAATAAAAATGGAACGGGCCTTGGTTTATATATGTGTAAAACGATTATTGAAAAACATTGTTTAGGTAAAATAAGTGTTTCAAATTCTAAAAATGGTGCATTATTTAAAATCGAACTGCCAAAAGAATAATAATTATTGTTAAATAAAGTGATTTTTAAGTAAAATATCTACTTTATTTTGTTTTTAATTTAGGAGTAATAATTTGTTATATAAAGATTTAAAAGATAGTATCAAAACACTTGGTTTTTTAACAATTGAGGATTTTGTACATTATATTGGTGTAACTCCATCAGATATACTAGAATGGGAAGAGAAGGATGAAATTCCTTATACTGTTTCTCTAGTTATTCATTTATTAAAAGGTGATAAGGATTTACCTAATAATATCTCTTTAGATAGTTTAGTTGAAGAGTGTCTTCCTTTAGCTGAATTACTTGATGAAGCATCATCTTTCCCCCATAAACTTGAAGAAATGTTTTTATTACAAAAACAATTAAATGATTCAACAAATGGTAAAAACTGGGAACTAGGACAAAATAAGTTTGGAAAAGATATTAATTGGCTAAGATGTATTCATATGGAAGTTGCTGAATTAATTGATTCAACACCTTGGAAACATTGGAAAAATATTAATGCTGAACCTGATATGAATAATATTCATGTAGAACTTGTTGATATTTGGCATTTTTTAATGTCTTATATATTACAAGAAACAAATGTTCCTAAAGCTGTATCTTTAGTTAATACACATTGCATTTATGAAGCAGTTGAAGATATTGATGTAAAAGTTATGGTTAAAGAAGCTGAAAAATTATCTTATATTTCTTTAGCAATTGAAACAGGGAATATGCCTACATTTAGTGGAATTGAAAGATTTATTGATCAGTTCTTTAGATGTTGTAAAATCTCAGGTTTATCATTTACTTGGCTTCAAAAATTATATATTGGTAAAAACTGTTTAAATAAATTTAGACAAGACCATGGTTATAAAGAAGGAACTTATGTAAAAGTTTGGAATGGTGATGAAGATAATGTTATTATGGTTTCAGTTTTAGAAACTATGGAAAATGTTAGTTTTGACGAACTTTATTCAAAACTTGAAGATAATTATCCTGGATAATTATTAAAATTTTAGTTTAATTTAAAAGAGTAAAGTTTTTTTACTCTTTTTATTTATTTAACTATACTCATTTTTGTAATCAACATAGTGACCTGCATGTTTGATTAATCCTTCTACATCTTCTTGTGTTAATTCTTTCACAACTTTTGCAGGACTTCCCATAATCAATGATTTTGGTGGAAATTTTTTTCCTGAAGTTACAAGAGAATTCGCTCCAACTATTGAGCCTTCACCAATTACTGCATTATCCAAAATTGTTGCACTCATTCCTATTAAGCAATTGTCTTCTATAATGCAACCATGTAACATTACTTTATGGCCTATTGTTACATTATTCCCAATTATTGTTTTTGAATCAACATCTGTGTGAATACATGAAAGATCTTGTATATTTGAGTTTTCTCCAATTATAACTTCATTTACATCTGATCTAATAACGCATTGAAACCAAACAGAAGAATTTTTGCCAATAGTTACATTTCCAATTACATCAGCACTAGGTGCAATCCAAGCACTAGGATTTATTTTTGGATAAAACTCTTTAAATTTCATAATCATATATTTTCCTAATATTAAAATTTATATGAATTAATTATATCTTGAGAAGTGTAAAATTACAAGAAAAAAGGGAATAGAGTTAAACTCTATTCTCCTTTATACTCAATTATTACAGGTTCTGAATAATTTGGTACTTCATCATATGCGAAAACAGCATAAAACTTATTTATGTCTTTTGCTCCAAAGTCATCATATGTATAATTATCTAATCCTGCATATAGTTTTTGTCCATCATGTGTAGAATAGGGTTTTCTATAAGCATTTTTAATTACTTTAACCCCTTTTAAATCTGGATCACTAGGATTATCCCAACTTATCTTTATTTTACCATTTTCTTGAGTAAGTTTCACATTATTCACTTTTTCAAGAGGAAATCTTCTTTTTGGAATATGCTCTAAAATAAGCTTTGGAGATAAAGATTGATTCTTCACTTCCCATGATACACTCTTATCTTTATTAGCTTTTTTTGAAGAAGTTGGTTTTAAAACAAAAGAGATATTAGATTTTGTTTTAAGTTTTTCATTTAATAAAATTTCTGAGAAACTATCAAAAGGGAATTGTTGAGTTTGATTATTTTTAAGTTCAGTTGCACTAACATCATAACCAACATTTTGTATAATCTCTCTATTAGTAATACTCTCATAATCTTGATCAATATTTTCATCTACAAACTCTAAATGAAATCTAATGTCATCTTTAATATAGATTTTTGTTGAATTTAATTCAAAATAAGCTTTTGTAATCATTGTACTATTATATGGAGGTAAAGAAGATAGATTAAACTCAAAAGTAGAATAAATCTTTTTCCCTTGTTCATCATATCCCGCACTAATTTCATCTGCTTTTATACTATCTTTACTAACTGTAAAAACAGCTTTTGGATAAAGTTCAGTAATTGTTGGTTTTATAGTATATGTTAATTCTAATCTTGGTCTATATGTTAGACCATAACCAAATTTACCATAACCAATATCCCATTGCATCATTTGTCTATTTCTTCCAACAATAAGTTCTGTTGGACCTTCTACTCTAAATACAATTCTTTCATACTCTCTTGCAACATTTTGTAAAACTTTACATTCCATTCCTGAAAGATGCCATGATCTCCATATTCCCTGAGTTAATTGATGAGATTGTGTCGGTCTTCCTACATATTGCAAAATTTCCATATTTTCTACATCGTCATAACTTGTAATATCTCCCATAGTTTCTTGGTTTACAATTCCTACATTCCATTCACCAAATTTTTCAATAGTTGTAGAAACTCTATTAATTGGGTAAAGATTAAAGGAAGCATCTTTAATAATTGCAGCTTCATCTAAGGATTTTACATCAACAGTTACAATAGCATAGGAAACACCTTTATTTTCATCAATTCCAACAAATAGTGAATTAACACCAAAATGCTTGCTATTATCATTTAAGTTTTCCGCAACATAACCAGTATTTTTAGAATTTGCATAATATGTTCTAGAAAATTCATCATAATCACAGTCAGTTCTAAGTTTAACTTGCGGATAGAAAGGAGATTTTTCAAAAGTTTTTTTATTTACAACTCTAATATTGTAAAAATAATCTTTGTTTGAACTTAGATTAATATCGCTAAACTCTAAATTATTTGTTTTAGCAATTAAATTTGAATTTTTACAAAAGTTTTTATCTTTTTGACTTCTATAAATTTCAAAGAAAACATCTTTATTTGTTTTATAGTCCCATTTTAAATTTACATGGTGGGAACCAATTTCTGTAATTTCAAAAGAGTTTACTCTTGATACAGAATTGTTTTTTGAATAATTTGGAACTTCTTTAATAGCAGCTAACAAAGCTGGAATATGCTCTCTTAAGTTCTCATTCATATCATCCATATAATCAGAGATATTTCGTGTACCTACTTCAACTACACTTGAAATAATTCCACGCGAGTGATAAAATTCTCTTCCACTTCCTGAAATTAGTTTAGTAGGTGGCTTACCTTGATGAATCCCATACTCTCGTCCTGAAATCTTTCTAATTTCTTCAGCCATATTTGCACAAAGAGTATTCATATCTGTAGTATCTATTGTATCTTCATGTCTAAAATCGTGTGCAGGGAAAAATACATTTCCTTGAGAATGATAATCTAATGCAATAGTTATATTTTCATGAGCTTCAACAAAATCCCTTAAAGCTCTTGTCTCAGGTTCAGAAAAAGGCTCAGGTCCCCCATAAACATTTGATGTTGTAGCAGTTGATTTTACATAACCAATTGGAAAGTTTCTATTTAAATCAACTCCATATGAACCATCAGCATTTACTCTTCTATTTTTTCTCCAAAAAGAGAAGTGGTTTTTTGAGTATTCATAGCCATCAGGATTTGCGCATGGTACCATATATATAGTTGTTTTTTTTAAATATGATTGTAATGTAGGGTCAGAATCTAAATTTTCTAAAATATATGTAGTAAATTCAATTCCTAGTTCATGTCCTACCCATTCTCTAGCATGAATTGTACCTGTATAAAAAAGTGCAGGTTTTGAATCTGCACTTTTTATATCTTTAGAGATAGTAATTAAATTAATATCTCTTTGTTCCCAAGTCTTTCCAATTGATTCCATTTTGAAATTATTTGGGAATTTTTCCTGAAATTTTTTAAAAATTTCGGTCGATTCATCATATGATCGATAAAGTTGTTTCAATGATTACTCTCCTATTTTTAATCTAGATTTTAATTGTGTAAGTTTATTTTTACCAATGCCATCAATTTCTTTAAGTTCATCAATGTTTTTAAAACCATTGTTTTTAATTTTAAAATCTAAAATAATTTTTGCTAGTTTAGCACCAATACCTTTGATTTTTTTTAAAACAGTTTCATCTGCCTTATTTATATCTACTCTCATATCATCAAGATTCGTATTCCACGTCTCTAACATTTGATTATCAATTGATTCTAATTCTAATAAATCACTTGAATCTGTAACAATATTATCTTCTAAATAATCTCTAATTTCAATTGCTAAATCTTCTTCCATTCCATGAAGTGTCATAATATCTGTTAAAGATGCATCATTTAAGTTTATTTTTGCAATTTCTAAATTATCATGTTTTGCTTCTTTTGTTAACTCTTTCGCAATTGGCAAGTTTTCAGGAGCAATAGAAGCAGGTACATCACTTCCCTTACTTAGTTTTGTTTTTTCCATATCAAATAAATCATCTTTTTCATTAATATACCATGTTCCATCACAAGATGGTTTATATTTACTAAAACCAATATGTCTCATAGTTCTAAGTAATGATGAATCAATTTTTCCTAACTCTTCCCATGAAAATAATGGAACATGTGGCATTTTAAATTTACCATTTGAGAAATCCCACATTAAATATTGACAAATCCAATCTCTAATATAAGGGAAAGCAGCAAAGGCTGTTGCGCATTCTAAAATATATGCCTTATCATTTTTAGCATCAATTGCAATATCACAAGCCCAATATTCAGCTTTTGCAGCCTTACTAGCTTCAACAGCTAACTCAAGAGCATTCATAGGAACATTTTCATATGACATTGAACCACCTTGAGAAGTGTTTGTTATCCATTCACCTTCCCCTGAAAAACGCCAAAATGCACAAATAGGTTTGTGACCAATTAGCATAACTCTTAAATCTCCTGAAAATTTCAAATCAATTGCATCTTGAGTATAAATTGGATTATATTTTTCTTTATCTAATAATTTCTTAGCTTCTTTAAAATTATCTGCTTTATGAACATAATAACCACCATAATTTGATGCACCATAAGATCTTTTAATAATTTGAGGATATTTTGCTCTATTTTTTAAATAATCATAACCCTCTTTTTTATCATAATGAATCTCTGTATATGGAGCTGCTAAATTATATTTATTACAAAATAGTGTTACATTTTCTTTTGATTTATTAGGGAATTGTGTTTCAATTGATGGAACAAATCTTACATTTGGAAGCTCTTTTGCAATTTCAACAAATGTATCATATGCAGTTGCTGGGATATTCCCAATTAAAATGTCAATTTTTTTCTTTTTTACTTCTTTTATAAATCTTTTTTTATCTTTTTTCCAGTGATATGTTACGCTCTCAATTTTATCTGGCCAACCTTTGAAGTTTGAATGGTCAAAAAATCTCAATACGTAATCTAAATATAAAAATCCTAATTTTGGTAATTTACTCATATATGTTCCTTTTATTTTTTATTTTTTATTTTTTTATTTGTTTTTCTATCTATTAAATCAACAATTAATTCTATTTTTTTATCATTAAAATCTAAACCCAATTCTTCTTGTTCTGGTGTAGCAAAAGCTGGTATTCCATTTACTTCAAGAACTACATACTCTTCTTTGACCCTATCATAAATAATATCAACTCCTGCAATATCTAATCCTGTAACTTTAGCAGCTTTTATCGCCAAATTGATTACATCATCATTTGCTTCTCTTAAAAAAACACTTCCCCCACTAGTTACATTTGTTCTCCAATCCGTCCCACCGGCTTTTCTTCCATAACATCCAATAAATTTACCATCAACAATATCAACTCTAAAGTCTGTATTATCATAATTAATAAATTTTTCAACATAAAAATATCTTAAATCCATTTGGTTTAGAAAAGGTAATAGCATATCTAATGTTTCTTGATTTTCTATTTTTGTTAAACCAACTCCACCCCAACCATCTGTTGGTTTATAAACCATTTTATCCCATTTTTTAATAATTTCATTTAATCTAAAAGTATCATCTCTATGACAAAGTTTATAGTCTGCTGTTTGTATTTTGTTTTTTCTTAATAAAAAAGAAGTTTGAAATTTATCTTCTGATAACTCAAATGCTTCAAATGAATTTATCATTGGAATTACTTTATTTAATGCCTTATATAAATATACTTGATATTGTGTTTGCTCCCCTGCATTATATGAGAAAAATAAATCTAGTTTGTCTAATTTTATATCATTCCAAATAATATGACCATTTTTTGCGATAGCATCTCTTAAATTGATATTTGGAATAACTTCTATTCCTCTATCATTTAATTGCTTAATCATTTTTTCTTGGATTTTATCTCCACCACCATTTTGGTATAACCACATACCAATTTTTCTCTTCCCCATGGTTTTACTCCTTATTTTGATTATTAATTATTTTGATAATATTTTAAAATTTTTGTCATCATTTCAATTCTTTGTACAAATGAACTTTTTAAGGCTCTCTCTTTTTTTGTATGATCACCATCTCCAAATGGGCCGAAGCCATCGAGTGTAGTCACTCCACAACTTGACACATGATTAGCATCACTTACTCCTCCTCTTTTTTCTGTAAGAATTTTACTATCAGTTATTTTCTCAAGTTCTTTTATAAAAATTGTTTGACTATCATTAGCTTCCATAACATCTCTTTGTATTAATCCATCTAATGTTGACTTAGTCCCTTTAATATAAGAAGTTGTAACAATTTCATTAAGAGAAGATAATAACCTATCTCTTTCTTGGTTTGTTGTATATCTAATTTCCACTATCATTTGACATTTTGGAGAAATAGTATTTGCACCAATTCCACCTTCAATTTTTCCAACATTTACAGTTGTACCTAAATCTAAATTTGTTAATTGGGATAATTTTTGTAGTTTATATGAGGCTTCAAGGTTAGCATCTACACCTTTTATATATGATGTTCCAGCATGAGCAGGGATACCTTCTATTGAAATAGTAAAAGTTCCAACCCCTTTTCTACCTGTTACTATTTCTAGATTTTTACCTGCTGCTTCAAATACAAAACAATAATCATAATCTTTTGCAATATCTAAAGTTACAAATTTTGAATCATCACTTCCACTCTCTTCATCAGAGACTAATAAAAAGTCAATATTAAAAATTTTATTATTCTCTTTATGTATATTTCTTAATGATTCTAATGCAACTATATTTCCACCTTTCATATCACAAACCCCAGGACCATAAATCCAAGTATCATCTTCTGTAAATCCTTCAAAGGTATTAGGTGGAAAAACAGTGTCATTATGACCTAATAAAAGAATTTTGGAACCTTCTTTTCTTGGTGTTTTAAATAATAAGTGATCTCCTAAAAGTTCTCTTTCATATTTTTTTACACTAAAGCCTAATTCTGTTAACCAGTTGCTCATATATTTGCCAACTTCATCAACGCCATTTTTATTTTGAGTATAAGAATTTATATCAATAATTTTTTGTAAATCTTTTAAGTAGTTCAAGAAAAGCCTTTTTGTATAAAGTACTTCTTAAATAAAGAAAGCTAAGAAATTATATAATTTCTTAGCTTACAAATAAAACCTTTTCTGGTTATTTTTTAAGCTTTTCAATAAAGTATTACAAATGTATTACTTTTACGCTCTTTGGAATAGATTTTATAAGTGATAGTATTTTTTGTTTTGTCCTGCAATAACAAATCTTAATGCATTAAGTCTAATAAATCCTTCAGCATCTTTTTGATTATATACTTCATCTTCTTCAAAAGTTGAATGTGCTTCAGAGAATAAAGACTCTTTAGACTCTCTTCCTGTTACAATCACATTTCCTTTGTAAAGTTTTAATTTAACTCTACCTTCAACATTTTTTTGTGTAATATCTATTGCTGCTTGTAACATTTCTCTTTCTGGAGAGAACCAATAACCTTGATAGATTAATTTAGCATATTTAGGCATCATTTCATCTTTTAGATGTGCAGCTTCTCTATCTAAAGTAATAGATTCAATTGCTCTATGAGCTTTAAGCATAATTGTTCCACCTGGAGTTTCATAACAACCTCTTGCTTTCATTCCCACATATCTATTTTCAACAATGTCAATTCTTCCAATACCATGTTTATTACCATAAGCATTTAATGTCTCTAAGATAGTTGCAGGTGACATTTCTTTACCATTAATTGCAATAGGGTCTCCATTTTTATAATCAATAGTAATATGTTCAGGTGTATCTGGTGCATCTTCAGGAGAACATGACCATAACCACATAGATTCATCAGGTTCTGCATTTGGATCTTCTAATGATAAACCTTCATATGAAATATGAAGTAAGTTAGCATCCATAGAGTATGGACTAATTGCTGGATTACCATCTTTATCTATATGTTTTTTATCAATTTCAATACCATGTTTTTTTGCATAAGCTAATAATTTCTCTCTTGAGTTTAAGTCCCATTCTCTCCAAGGAGCAATAACAGTAATATCAGGATTAAGACCTAAATAACCTAATTCAAATCTAACTTGGTCATTTCCTTTTCCTGTAGCTCCATGAGATACAGCATCTGCACCCATTTTTTCAGCAATCTCTATTTGTTTTTTTGCAATTAAAGGACGAGCTATTGAAGTTCCTAATAAATATTCACCTTCGTAAATAGCATTTGCTCTAAACATTGGGAAAACATAATCTTTTACAAACTCTTCTTTAATATCTAAAATAAAAATATTTTCGGGTTTAATTCCACAGCTAAGTGCTTTTTGTCTCGCTGGCTCAACTTCTTCGCCTTGACCTAAATCAGCAGTAAATGTAATAACTTCTGCATTATATTCATCTTGAAGCCATTTTAATATTGTAGATGTATCAAGCCCACCACTGTAAGCAAGTACTACTTTTTTAACATCTTTTTTACTCATAATTTTATCCTATGATTTTTATAAATTTTAAGGTGATTATTTTATCTAAAATTAGATATAATCTTGTTTATGAGAATAGATAAATTTTTAAATGCCGTTAATATAACAAAAAGAAGAGCTGTTGCTGAAGACATGCTTGAGCATAAGGTTGTGTTTATAAACAATCTTTCAGTTAAAAAAGCAAAAGAGGTTAAGGTTGGAGATGTTATAGAAATAAAATATCTTGAAAAAAGTGATAAATTTAAAGTCATACAAATACCAAATACTAAATCAACTCCAAAATCTAAAATGGATGAATATGTAATGAAAGTAGAGGGATAAATAATGTTCAATATGGCTAAACTTAAATTTGATGATATCTTTGAAAATAGACTTTCAGAAGAAGAAGTAAGAGAATATTTAATAGAGTTATATGAAAGAGGTGAAAGTGCTGCAGAGATTGCAGCAGCAGCAAGTGCAATGAGAGATCATTTAATTCCACTTCCTATTCATTACGATTTAAAAGAAAAATTAATTGATAATTGTGGTACAGGGGGAGATAAATCAAACTCTTTTAATATTTCAACTACAGTCTCTATTCTTTTAGCTGCTTGTGGTTCATATGTTGCAAAACATGGAAATAGAAGTATTACTAGTAAAAGTGGAAGTGCTGATATGCTTGAAGCCTTAGGACTCAATTTAAATATTTCTATGGAAAACTCTGCAAAAATGTTGGAAGATAGTGGTTTTTGTTTTATGTTCGCTCAAAATCATCATCCTGCAATGAAATATATTATGCCAATTAGAAAGTCAATTCCACATAGAACAATTTTTAATATCTTAGGACCCTTATCAAATCCTGCTGCTGTATCAAAACAGCTAATTGGTGTTTTTGATAAATCTTATATTAATAAAATAGCTACAGCTTTAGAGTTACTTGATACTAAAAAAGCAATAGTTGTATCTTCAAATGATGGAATGGATGAAATTTCTATTTCTGACATTTCTTTTGCAACTCTTTTAGATAATGGAAAGATTGAAGACTTTGAAATTGATCCTCAAGCCTTTGGCATAAAATTAGCGGCAAAAGAGGAAATTCTTGGTGGGGATGCAATTGCTAATGCAAAAATTACAAAAGAGATATTATCAAATAAGATAAGTGGAGCTAAACTTGATATTGTTTTAATTAATACAGCTGCTGCTCTTGTTGTTGATGGAAAAGCTAGAGATATTAAGGATGGATTAGAAATAGCAAATGATGCTATTAAAAGTTTAAAAGCAAAAGCAAAACTTGAAGAACTAATATCTATTTCTTCAAAGTTTAATTAGCATTAAATTTAATAGGTTTTTATTTGTATTCTTTTGTTTTAGATATAAATCAAATTGATTTAATTGTTAAAAGATTAAAATCAGAAATCAAAAAATATAATAATGAAGTAGTAGTAATATTAAGAGGTGATTTAGCAAGTGGAAAAACTACCTTTGTTAAAAATTACGTTAAATCATTAGGTTTTAATGATTTAGTAACTTCTCCAACATTTTCATTACAATCAATTTATTCTGGTAGTATATATCATTATGATGTATATAATAAGAGTTTAGAGGAGTTTATCTCTTTGGGTTTATTAGAAGAGTTTGAAAAAGAGGGTGTCCATTTTGTAGAGTGGGGTGATGAGAAACTTGAAGAATTATTAAAATCATATGGTTTTAATGTTATGCTTCTAGAAATAGTAAAACAAGATAATAAAAGGCAATATACTTTAAAATGAATAAATTAAGAATTGAAGATATTAAAAAAAGCATTAAAAAAACGCAAATATTACATGGTATTTCTTTAGAAGTTAATTCAGGAGAGATTGTTGGCTTACTTGGACCTAATGGTGCAGGGAAAACAACTACTTTTTATACAGTATGTGGATTAGTTAGTCCAAGTTCTGGAAATGTATTTTTTGATGATGAAAATATAACAAAACTGCCACTTCATAAAAGAGCATTAAAAGGAATTGGATACTTACCTCAAGAGTCTTCAATTTTTAAAGAACTTTCAGTTGAAGACAATTTAATGCTTGCAGCTCAAATAGTAACTAGTGATAAAAAAGAGCAGCATAAAAGAGTTGAAGATTTATTAGAAGTATTTAATATTGAACCAATACGTCAAAGAAAAGGTGTATCTTTATCAGGTGGAGAGAGAAGAAGAACAGAAATTGCTAGAGCTTTAGTCTCTAAGCCTAAGTTTTTACTTCTTGATGAACCTTTTGCTGGAGTTGATCCTATTGCTGTTAAAGATATTCAAGAAATTATTCATGAACTTACAAAAATTGGAATAGGTGTTTTAATTACAGATCATAATGTAAGAGAAACACTTCAAATCTGTGATAGAGCCTATGTTATGAAAAGTGGTAGCCTTTTAGCTTCAGGTAATGCTGATGAAATAAAAAGTGATGGAAGTGTAAGAGAGCATTATTTAGGAGAGAATTTTACTTTCTAGTTATTTAATTAACTATAACTAAATTCTTTCCTCTTTTTTTTGCAATATGCATAGCCTCTTCAGCTTTTTTTATTATACTAATTTCATCATCATCTTCTTCTAATTTAGTAACTCCAAAACTTGCAGTAATTTGCCTAGGAATTGAAGAGTTTTCATATTTTTCTATGGAAGTTCGAATCTTTTCAGCTACTTGCTCCGCCCCATTAATTTTTGTTTGAGGAAGTAAGATAAAGAACTCTTCTTCATCCCATCTAACAACAGAATCATGCTCTCTTACATTATTAAGAACAATATTAGATATTATTTTAAGAACTTCATCTCCCACAAAGTGTCCAAAGTCATTATTAAAATTTTTGAAATTATCAATATTAAAAATTATTACACAAAGAGAATTTCCATATCTTTTTTCTCTTCTTATCTCTTTTGTAAAAATCTCTTTGAATTTTTGTTTATTAAATAGACCTGTTAAGGAATCATGTGTAGCTTGATATTCTAAAAGATTTGACTTCTCTTTTAATTTAGTAATATCAGTAAGTGAAATAACATATTGTTCCTCACTATTCCCATACTTGTCTATATTTACAGTATGAACTCTTTCTTGATTATCTTTATCTAAAATTTTTACAACTCTATCAATTTCATTTAGTTTTTTAAGATTAAGAATCCAATTTTTGTCATTATTTATACTCTCTTTACTAAAAAACCCATATTCTGATTTAAAAGTATTAAGTATAGACTCTTTTTTTTCATAAAAATTTTCAATAGAATTAACATCAAAAAATTCTAAAAATTTTTTATTAACATCTGTAATATTATCAAAAGTTGATAATATTACAATATTATCTTGTGCATCAAGTATAGATTTTGTTTTGCATATTACTTCTTCTATTTTATTTTCAAAGTTTTCATTTACAAGTTTCAATTCTTCTCTTAGAAAAATAGGTTCTACTGCTTTAATCATACTTTCAATTAACTCATATAAATCAATGGGTTTCATTGCATATGCATTTACTTTTACTTCAATAGATTTTTTTAAAAAATCAGGATCACTATGAGCACTTGTAATTACTATGGGTATTTCATCATCCTCTTTTCTAATTTCTGCACACATTTCTAGTCCGCCCATTTTAGGCATATTAATATCTGTCAAAATTAAGTTAATATCAGGATTCTCTTTAAACTTTTCTAAGCCTTCTTTCCCATTAGATGCAATTATTACTTTATTAACAATTGTACTTATTGTTTTACTAGTAAACTCTCTTACATCTTCTTCATCTTCAACATATAAAACAATGATATTTTTTAAAATTTCTTTATTCATAATTATTTTCTCCTAGATCATAATATAATACAAAATCTAAATATTTTAAGAGAAATTGTATTTTATTATAGAACTTTATTAATTAAAAATCTTTAAAGCATTTTTTAAATCTTCTTCTGTGTCAATACCAAATGATTTAGAAGAAACTTTTACCATTGCAATTTTATGACCATTATCAATTGCTCTTAGTTGTTCTAGTTTTTCAATATTTTCTAATTTTGAACTTTTTAATTCACAAAATTCATTTAAGGATTTTTTAGTAAAGCCATAAATTCCTAAATGACCACAATAATTTGAAGAATCATAATGATCTCTATGATAAGGAACTTTTGCTCTTGAAAAATAAATTGCATTAGAATTCTCATCTAAAATTACCTTTACATGATTAGGGTCATCAGCTAAATCAGAATTGATCTCTTTATAACATGAAGTTATCATAATATCTTCATTCTTTTCATTTACTTGTTTTACTCTATTTATAACAGCTTCAATAACTTCAGGTTCAATAAAAGGTTCATCACCTTGAACATTAATAATAATTTCATCTTCTTCTAAATTTAATATATTTACTGCTTCATTAATTCTATCTGTACCACTTTGATGAGAACTAGAAGTTAAAACAGCTTCAAAACCATGCTCTTTTGCTAAATTTATCACCTCTTGTGAATCTGTTGCAATTACAACCTTATCTAATGAACTTACTTGTTTGGCAGTTTTTATAACCATTGGTAAGCCTAAAATATCGACTAAAATTTTATTTGCAAATCTACTTGAATTTAATCTTGCTGGTATTATTATCATTTTTTTCCTTTTTATTCTATGGGTAGAGAGATTTTAAAATTTGCTCCGGTATTATGGTTATTTACTGTAATTATTCCATTTAAATGAAGGTTTACAATAATTTTACTTGTGTATAATCCTAATCCAACACCGTGTTTTTTTTCTTTTGTTGAAAAATAAGGTTCAAATATTTTATGAATAATCTCTTTATCAATTCCTTCTGCATTATCTGTAATTTCAAAATATATAGTATCATTTGATAAATATTGAGAAATTTTTATAACTGGATTTTTAATATGCTTTTTAATAAATGCTTCTCTTGCATTTATTAAAATATTTAATAAAACATTTTTAATCTCTTCAAAATATGATTTAAATTCAATATCATCGTCTATATCTTTTATTATATTTATATCTATATTTGAATTTTTTTGGAAAATATCAATGACTTCTTTTATAATATTAGAAGGTTTTATTAACTCTTTTTTTGATTTAGGTTCTAAAAACTTTTGAAAGTTTTCAATAGTTTTAGATAAAATTTCTGCTTCACTTTTAATTTTTTCTAAAGTTTCAATAGTATATTCTCTTGTAGGATTACTTTTCATAATATAATCTAATTCAAGTTTTTGAGCTTTTATTGATATTAAATTTAAGGGTTGTCTCCACTCATGGGATAAACGTTGTAAAGTCTCAGTCATAATGGCTTGTTTTGATTGTTGAATTAATAAATTATCTTTTTCTATAATTTCATTTTGAGCAGTTAATATCTGTTCTTGCAACATTGATGCTTCATCATTTAAGTTAATTATATTTGTTATATCAAACATTAGAGAAGTATAACCTGTTACATCTCCATATTTATTGTACATAGGCTTGATTTTTAAACTAATCCAAAAAGCAGTACCATCTTTTTTTCTTTTTTTTAATTTACCATTCCATTCATGTTGGTTTTCTAGTGATTTATTCATATTTTTGTAGATAATTGCATCACTATCTTCATGTGCTAAAGAAGAAAAAGCCTTTCCAATTATTTCACTTTGAGAATAATTAGTTAGTTTTAAAAAAGCGGAACTTGCTTTTGTAATATGTCCATGTAAATCAGTATGCATGGAGATAAGAAATTCGTCATGGATTTCAGCATCAGATATTTGCTCTGTAATATCTTTTGTATTAATCACAAAAAGATTTTTTTTAAGCATAGAAGAAATTGTAATTTTTAAATAAACTTTTTTTGTATCTTTTCTTGTGCACATAATATCAATTTCAGCTTGATGTTTTTTAGTTATATCTTTAATTTCTAATAGAGATAAAAAATTATTAATATATTTTTCTTCCATTAATGAAGTTAAGTTTTTATTAACAAGTTCTTTTTTTGAAAAACCAAGAATAGGTATAAAAGCATTGTTTACATAAATAAATTTTGTAGATTTATCAATAATTCCAATACCATCCCATGAATTATTTATTATTTCTAATAATTCTTGATTATTTCTTTTTAATTTTTCAATATCTTCTATTGCCAATAGTAAGCCTTATTTTTAAGTCTTATTATTATATTATAAAATCTTTAAATAAGACAAACCCTAGAGAGATTGATCTTATTTTATTTGAAATTTGAAAGAAGTATTTAATGAAAAAAACGATTACAGTAATAGACACATTTGGATTTTTATTTAGAAGTTATTATGCTTTACCTCCACTAAAATCAAAAGCAGGTTTCCCAACAGGATTATTAACAGGATTTATGAATTTTGTCTCAAATATAGGAAAAGATTTTCAAACAGATTATTTAGTATTTGCTCTAGATGCAAAAGGTCCTACTTTTAGAAATGAGATTTATGATGAATATAAATCTCATAGACCTGATGTTCCTGAGGATTTATTAAAACAACTTCCTATTGCTATTAATTGGATAGAAGAGATGGGGTTTCAAACTGCTATGAGAACTGGCTTTGAAGCAGATGATATAATCGCATCAATAGCTCAAGATGCAAAACAAAAAGATTTAGAAGTTAGAATTGTATCCCATGATAAAGATTTATATCAATTAATAGATGATGATAAAGTTTATCTTTTTGACCCAATAAAAAAGAGTATAGTTAATGAAGATAAATGTTTTGATAAATATGGAGTTCATCCAAGCCAATTTACAGATTATCAATCACTTTTAGGGGATAGTGCTGATAATGTCCCTGGTGTTAAAGGTGTTGGGGCAAAAACTGCAGAAGCCTTAATTAAACAGTTTGGAACACTTGATAATATTTATGAAAATCTTGAAAATATAGAAAAACCAAGATGGAAAAAACTTTTAATTGAGAGTAAAGAGTTAGCATATATTTCAAAACAATTAGTATCTTTACATTTAGATTGCCATTGTATTGATGATATAGAAAACTATACCTTGCCTTCTGAAAATCCTATTTTAAAAATCTCAGATATTTTAATAGAATATGATTTACATAGAATTATTGATAGAGTAAATAAAGAGGGTTTAAATTATAAAACAAAAATGCCATTAAACTCGAACACAATAGAAGTTGTACAAGAAAAAATAGTAGAAAAAGTTGACTATATTTTATTAAATGATGAGAAAGAACTTTTAAAAATAGTTAACTCTATTCCTAATGATACTATAGTTGCCTTTGATACAGAAACAACAGATTTGGATACAAAAAAAGCAGACTTGGTAGGTTTTTCATTTGCTTATGAAAAAAATAAGGCTTATTATGTTCCTTTAAATCATTTTTATCTAGGTTCCCCAACTCAAATTAGTGAAAGTATTGCAAAAGAGGCAATAAATGTTTTAAATGAAAAAAAATTAGTTTTACAAAACTTTAAATATGATTATTCAATTATTAAGAATTCTCTTGGTTTAGAACTAAAATTATTTGCAGATACAATGATTTTAGCTTGGCTTTTAGATTCAAGCTCAAAAATTGGTTTAGACTTTTTAGCAAATAAATATTTTGATCATAAAATGATAGCTTTTAAAGATATTGTAAAAAAAGGTCAGAATTTTTCTAATGTTGATATAAATGATGCTTGTAATTATGCAGCAGAAGATGCTTTATACACATACAAATTATATTATGCTTTATTGGAAGATTTTAAAAATAAAGATTGTGAACATTTAATAAAAATTGCACATGATATAGAGTTCGATTTTATATATGTTTTAGCAAATATGGAAGAAAATGGTATAAAAGTTGATGTTAAAAAATTAGAAGAATTAAAAGAGAGTAATAATAGATATATTCAAAAATTAACCTCAGAAATTTATGAAAGTGCAGGGTGTGAATTTAATATTAATTCTCCAAAACAATTAGGTGGCATTTTATTTGATAATTTAAAGTTACCCCCTTCTAAAAAAACGAAAAGTGGATATAGTACAAATGAAGTTGTATTACAAAAACTTTTTGATGCTCATGAAATTATTCCTTTATTATTAAAATATAGAGAAGCTTTTAAATTACAATCAACGTATATTGAACCATTGTTAAAGCTTGGATTAGAAAATGATGAGAATAGAATATATACCTCATTTTTACAAACAGGGACTGCAACAGGAAGATTAAGTTCAAAGAATCCAAATCTTCAAAATATTCCTGTAAGAACTGATGCTGGAGCTGAGATTAGAAGTGCATTTATACCAAAAGAAGGATATAAATTAATAGGAATTGACTATTCTCAAATTGAGTTAAGACTTCTTGCTCATTTCTCAGAAGATAAAGCCCTAGTTGATGCTTTTAATGAAAATAAAGATATTCACCAGCAAACAGCAGTTAAAATCTTTGGTGAAGAAGAAGCTAGTTCTAAAAGAAATGTTGCAAAATCTATTAACTTTGGTCTTTTATATGGAATGGGAAGTAGAAAATTAGGTGATACGCTAGGAATTCCTGCCAAAGAAGCTAAAAAATATATAGACTCTTATTTTGAGGCTTTTGTATCTGTTAAAGATTATTTAAAATCAATTGAAGAAAAAGCTTTAGAAGATACATATGTTGAAACTTTACTAAAAAGAAGAAGAATATTTGATTTTGATTCAGCAAATGCAATGATGAGAGCAGCATATTTAAGAGAGTCTGTAAATACTCTTTTCCAAGGAAGTGCTGCTGATTTAATAAAACTTTCAATGATAGAAATTTTTAAAAAGTTTAAAGATAATGATGATGTTAAGATGCTTTTACAGATTCATGATGAATTGATTTTTGAAATAAAAGAAGAAGAAGTTGATAAAATAATTAAAATTCTAGTAGAAATAATGGAAAATATATATAAATTGAAAGTACCATTAAAAGTATCACAAAGTATAGGGTTATCTTGGCAAGAATTGAAATAATTACTTTTTTATATAAAATTTCTTTATTTTTTAATAATTTTATTTTGACAAAATTGTAAAAATTTGTTAAAATACATAAAACTGTTTTAAAAAGAGTAAATTATGCTAAAAACATTAAAAAATATAAGAAAATTGTACAATGCCAAGTTACTTTTTGTTAGTAACGATATAGAAGTTAAAAAAACAATTGAAAATGAGTTTGATGACTATTTCAAAGAATTAACTTTAGTTAAAAGTGCAGAAGAAGTTCTTAATTTATTAAAAGATCATTCTTATGATATGATTATTATTGATACTGAAGTTGAAGCAAAAGATTTTGATGATGTATGTGCCAATGTTTCTCAAGTTGCACCTACTTTACCTAAAATAATTATTTCAGATAAAGACAATAATGAAGATATTGTTACAGCTATAAACAATAGTGCGTATACATTTTTAACAAAACCACTAAGATCAAAAGATATAAAACTTGCTGTTATTATGTGCCTTAACCAAACAAAAAGAGGTGATAAAATTGAATTCCAAAATGGAATTTATTTTGATGAGTATAGAGATCAGTTTTTTAAATCTGGTGGAAATTTAATTGATTTCACAAGATTAGAAAAAGGGTTCTTAAAACTACTTATTTCTAGAAAAGGTGAAATCACAGATTATGATACAATTAAAAACGTAGTTTGGAAAGGTAAGAATATGTCAATTTATACAATGAGAAATATTGTTAATAAAATTAGACAAAAAACTTATTATGAAATTATTAGAAATCATTCTAATAGAGGTTATGTTATAGATGATGTACAAAAGTGATCTAATTTATGGATCAGGCTTGGAATTATTAAATGCAAATAGAAGAAAAAATTGTATCAAAAGAAGAATTAATTCAGATGTTTGATGAACATGAAATACTTGATTCTGGAAGAGGTTGGATGCTGGGCGATAAAGAAATAGATATAATTGCACTTCATGAAGTAGACCCTAAATTTTTACAAGATGTAACAAACGCTAAGTTTTACAAATTAATATATAAAGAGGGGAAATAAATAATGTCACATTGTCCATATTGCGGTAAAAAAATTGCTATGAGTAAAGCCTTTTGCTCAAGAAGTTGTAAAGAAAACTATTTTCAACTTATAGCAATTCAAGTACCAAAACCATTTCTAAAAAGAATTTTTGTTTTCTGTACTCCTGAACAAAGAGAAGTAGAAATAGAAAATTTTGCAAATAGACATGGTTGGAGAATTGATCTATTACAAAAAAAGATTGATGAATTAGCGATTGAATATGGCTACGTTGAATCAAACTAATTCTAATGAATTTGGTATATTAAAGGATTCTACACTATTATATTTAGAAGATGATGAGATAATCCGTAAGGAGACTCTCTCTATCTTTCAAAAATTTTTCAAAAAAGTTTATACAGCTGAAAATGGAAAAACTGGCTTTGAAGAATACACTTTACATAAAAAAGAAATAGATATTGTTCTAACAGATATTTCTATGCCTGAAATGGATGGCATAGAGTTTATGGCTGAAGTTAGAAAAGAGACCTACAAACTACCTATTTTAATAATTACAGCCTTTAACGATGTCTCTCAAATTATTAAAGCAATTAAATATAAGATTTCTGATTACATTGTGAAGCCAATGCAAGTAAATACTACTTTAAAAATATTAACAAGAATATTACAAGACAATCTTAATGAAAAGCTAGTAAATAAGCAACAACAAGAATTACAAGTTTATAAAGATATTTTAGATAAAGAAAACCTAGTAAGTGAAACAGACTTAAAAGGAATAATTACCTATGTAAATGATATTTTTTGTGAAGTTTCAGGATATACAAAAGAAGAACTTATTGGGCAAAATCATAATATAGTTAGACACCCTGATATTTCTTCTAAAATATATGAAAAACTTTGGGAAACGATTAAAAATGGTAAGACTTGGACTGGAAAATTAAAAAATCTGAAAAAAAATGGTGAAACATATTATATAAAATCTACAATCTTTCCTATTTTTGATAGTGATGGTAATATTGAAAAATATGTAGCAAGTAGATTTATAATTACTGATGATGAAGAAGAGAAGCATAAATTAAAAAAATATATTATGCAACAAAAAAGTGAACAAATAAAAAATGAAAAAAAACTTCAAGGGGATTTTGCAAATGCTGTTAACCTTGCTAAAATGCAAAAAGATGAGCAAGTAGCTAACTTTTTGCATGAATTAAATGAGCAAATTAAATCATTAAGAGCTAAAAATTCAGATGATAAAGGAAGAATTGTCTCTTTAGAAAAAAAACTAAAGATAGCTTTAGATAAAAATGATGATTTACAAGTCGCTTATCAAAAAAGAATAGAAAAAACTCATAAAACTGCAGTAGTTGCAGTAGAACAATACCAAATAATAAAAAAGAAGAATACTATTATCAACAATAAAATAGAAAAAGCCCAAGAAGGTATTAAAACACTTCAAGGGTATGTAGATGAATATAGGGCAAAAATCTCTAATTTAGAAGATATAATTCAAGCCTTTGAAAAAGAGCATGGACCTCTTAGTTCTAATAAAAAATAAATTAAAAGAAAACTAAATTTATATAGTTTTCTTTTTTATAAAGATTAAGATAATAAAACTAAGAATTGCAAAAACTCCTGAAATTAACATTCCCATAGTAAGCCATCCATTGTATAAAAATCCTAATTGAATATCTGGTTCTCTAAAGAACTCAGCAACTATTCTCATTAGAGAATATAAAATTCCATAGCTGAGAGCTAATTGTCCATCAAAACTCTTTTTAGTTCTAAGAAAGAATAGAATTAGAAAAATTAAAATACCTTCTAAAAAGGCTTCATAAAGCTGTGAAGGGTGTCTTAATGTATTATTTACAAGGATTCCCCAAGAAACATCAGTTTCTCTTCCTATTAGTTCTTGGTTAAAGAAATTACCTAATCTTCCAAATACATATCCTGCACTTATACCTAATACAGAGATATCTGCTAAAAACCAGAAAGAGACTTTATTTTTTTTGCAAAAAAGAAATGAAGATATTAAAAATCCAATAAATGCCCCATGATAACTCATTCCAGAAATTCCGGTGTAAACTCCATCAATAAAGGGATTAAATATTTGCCAAGGATGAGTTAAATAATAAGTAGTTTGTGTATCATAAAAGATAATATATCCTAATCTTGCACCTAAAATTACACCAATTTCAGCCCACCAAATATAAGAATCAAATAAATCATTTGAGATCTTTAATTTATCATGTTTAATAAACCATTTAGCTACAATAATCGCAGAAAGTAAGGCTAATGCATACATTATGCCATACCAATGTACTGCAACTTGTCCTATATTAAAAGCTACAGGATCAAATTGAGTATAAATGTTTTTCCAAAACTCCATATTATTAGTCGTCTAATGCATCAGCAATTAATTCTATAGGGTTTTTAAATACAACATCAACATTTGATATATGAAGTGAGTTTGAAACTTGAATTCTACATGCACTACATTCAGCACTAACAATTTCAGCTTTAGTCTCTTTAATCATTGCTGCTTTTGGTAATCCCGCTGCTCTTGATAAGTGATATTTTTCTGATTGCATAGTTACACCACCAAAACCACAACATCTATTAGAGTCGCTCATTTCTGTCATTGAATAGTTTTGTTTTAGTAGTTCTCTTGGTTCTTTCCATACACCTTGAACTTTTCTAGCATGACATGCATCATGGTAAGTAACAGTAGTATCAAATTTCTTACTTGAAGTAGCTAAAAGTTTTTTTAAATCTGTATTATCTTCAAGCCATTTAGTGGCCATAAATACCTTTTTAGATATTCTTGAAGCTCTCTCTTTCCATTCTGGCTGATTATGTAAATAATGTTCCCAATCTTGGTTAATCATAGCACTACAAGTAGCTTCTGGTATAACAATAGCATCAACTTCATCTAACCAAGTTTCAAAATATTCTATATTTTGTTTTATTAAATAATCTACTGTATCAAAATCACCTGTAAAATATGCAGGTGCTCCACAACATAATTGTTTTTTTGGAATAAAAATATCTACTTCTAATTTTTTTAATATTTTAACTAAGCCATCACCAGTTTTTGTATAAGCATAATTACTCATACATCCAATAAAAATTGCAACTCTATTTTTCTTACCTTCAGGCACTTCTTTTTTAGTTTTTGATTTAATATTTTCAGGATATTTATTTAAAAAGCTTCTTCTATCTGCATATGTTAAAGCTCTTTCTTTTTTTATTAGAGGAACAGGAAATCTTAAAAAAGATGTCTTTTTTTCTTTATCTTTTTTAAGGGCACATGTTTGAAACATCCATCCTAAAGAGGCTAAAATATCCATTGTTTTTCTATGCCTTAAAAGATAAAAAAATGCTCTTTTATACCAAGCTATTCCATACTTTTGAGCAATATCATAACGTACTTGCTCAATAATCATATCAGTTGGTAAATCATTAGGACAGACATCAACGCAGTTTGTACATAAAAAACATGATTCAAAAATATCTTTTGCCGTTTTATCAAGTTCTAACTCATCTCTTTTATAAGCGCCTAGTAAGTCAATAAAACCTCTTGGGCTTGTAGCTTCATCTTGATTGATATTAAAAATAGTACATACAGGTTTACACTTTCCACATTTTACACAATCATCGCTAATTTGTGTGTAATCAAATTTATTTAATATATTCATTATATTGTTTTACTGAACCTTCTTTTATTTTCTGGAACTTTTTTGAGATATGCATCAAATGGCATACAAATATTTCTAATTAACATAGTCCCTGTTTGAGAAACTGTGATTTTATTATCTTTTATTGAAACAAGTTCTGCTTCAATAAATTCATCTAAAGCATTTAAGTCTTCTTTGAAATATTCATTAAAATTAATTCCAAATTTTTCTTCAACTCTAGGAATATTTAAAGAAAAATTACTCATTAATTCCATAATTACATACTGTCTTAAAATATCATCTTCACTTAATCTATAACCTTTAAATACTGGAAGTTTTCCATTATCTAAAGCCTCTTCATATTGTTTTAAATCTTTAAAGTTTTGAGCATAATAATCAACGCCATTTCCAATTGATGTAACACCAATACCAATTAAATCAGCTCCACCTTTAGTTGTATACCCTTGGAAATTTCTATGAAGTTCACCTTTTTCAATTGCTTTAAAAAGTTCATCTTCTGGCTTAGCAAAGTGATCCATACCAACCATGTTATATCCATTTTTAGTGAAGAAATCAATTGTATCTTTTAAAATTTCTAGTTTTTCTGAAGGTGGTGCAAATGTTGATTCATCAAATTTTCTCATTGTTTTCATAAGCCATGGAACATGAGCATAATTAAATACTGCAAGTCTGTCTGGGTTTAAAGTCAAAATTTGTTTAACTGTTTCATGAAATGTTTTTCTATTTTGAAAAGGAAGTCCATAAATTAAATCAATGTTTATAGAGTTGATTCCTGCATCTCTTGCTATTTGCATAACATTTTGTGTTGTTTCATAGGGTTGAATTCTATGAATAGTTTTTTGTACATTTTCATCTAAATCTTGAACTCCAAAACTTAAACGATTACAACCACCTTTTTTAAGAACAGCCATATGCTCTTTTGTAAAAAATCTTGGATCTACTTCACATGAAACTTCTGCTTCAGAAGAAAAATTAGGAAAAGTTTCTTTTATCATACATATAACTTCATCTAATTGTTCAGGTGAAAAATAAGTAGGTGTTCCTCCCCCAAAATGCATCTGTGTTACAATTCTTGAGGTATTTAATTCATTTTTTAATAAATCAAGCTCTTTTTTTAGATATTCAAGATATTTAACTTTTTTATCCTCTTTTGATGTAAAAATAACATTACATCCACAAAAGTAACAAGCACTTCTACAAAAAGGAAGATGAATATATAAAGATAGATTTCTATCATCATCTTGGCTTTTATAATACTTTTTTAAATCTTCTTGTGTAAAATCTTCAGAAAACTCAGGAGCTGTTGGGTAAGAAGTATATCTTGGCCCTGGTTTTGAATATTTTTCAAACTTTTTAAAATCAATCATCTTAATCTTCTTTTTTATTTAATTGTTTATTTAGCCAAACCATTACACCTTTTTGTGCATGAAGTCTATTTTCGGCTTCTTGGAATACTAAACTTTTAGAACCTTCAATAACCTCTTCACTAACTTCATAACCTCTATATGCAGGTAAACAGTGTAAAAAGATTGCATTAGAACTTGCAAGATTCATCATTGCATCATCAACAATATATCCATCAAAATCTTTAACTCTTTTCTCTTTTTCATCTTCTTGACCCATGGAAACCCATGTATCAGTTGTTACTACTGTTGCATCAGTTATTGCAACTTTTGGATCATTTCCAATAATAATTTTAGCTCCAGATTCTTTTGCAAACCCTAAAGCATCATCTAAAATACTTTGATTTACTTCATATCCTTTAGGTGTAGCAATTCTAAGTTCAAATCCAAGTTTTGAAGCTAACATTAGCCATGAATGAGCTAGATTATTACCATCTCCAACATAAGCTACTACTAAATCTTTTTCTAGACCTGCTTCTTGTATTGTCATATAATCAGCCATAAGTTGAACAGGATGATACTCATTTGTAAGTCCATTAATAACAGGTACCTTAGAGTGTTTTGCAAACTCTTCTATTTTTGTTTGTTCAAAAGTTCTAATCATAACCATATCAACCATTCTAGAGATAACTCTTGATGTGTCACTCATTGGTTCACCTCGACCTAATTGAATATCATTTGATGATAAAAATAGTCCAATACCACCAAGTTGATAAATACCAGTTTCAAAGCTTACTCTTGTTCTTGTACTACTTTTCTCAAAAATCATTCCCAAAGTATGTTTTGGCATATAATCTTTAAAAATTCTATTTTTTGTTTCAAGTTTGATTTTTGTTGCAAGTTTTAGTATCTCTAAAATTTCTTCTTTTGTATAATCTTTTAGTGTCAAAAAGTGTTTCATGAATTAACCTTTATATTTTTAAAAAGATTAAATTTTATCTAAAAACGATTTACTATTCACTTAAAAAAAATATATTTACAAATTTCGAAATTCTAAAAATTATCTTAGATGCCACAAGTCCCTAATTGTGACAATTATGTGACTTTCTATATTATTATTTTTTAAGATTTTTAGCCCTATTATTGCATTTATACTTGAAGGAAAATATATGATTGACCAAATATTAAAAAGAGACGGAACTTACCAAAAATTTGAAGATTTTAAGATAAGAGATGTAATAAAAAAAGCATTTAAAAGTGTTAATATGACATACGATACTGTAATTTATTTAAATGTAATTGAAGAAATAAATAAAAAAAGAGTTGCTGCAGTTGAGGATATACAAGATTTAATCGAAGTTGAACTTTATAAAGCTAGATATTATGAAGTAATGAAATCATTTATGATTTATAGACATATGCATAAAATGCAAAGAGAGCAAATTTTAGGACTTAGTGAAGATACTACTTATATCAATTCTACACAAACTATAGAAGAGTACATAAATGGTACAGATTGGAGAATTAAGGCTAATTCCAATACAGGCTATTCTCATGCTGGACTTATTAACAATAGTGCTGGAAAAGTTATTGCAAACTATTGGTTAGATAGAATCTACTCAAAAGAAGAGGGACAAGCTCATAGACAAGCAGATTATCATATTCATGATTTAGACTGTTTAAGTGGATATTGTGCTGGTTGGAGTTTAAGAGTTCTTTTAGATGAAGGGTTTAATGGAGTAAGAGGAAGAGTTGAATCAACAGCTCCAAGTCATTTTAGAGAAGCTTTAGGACAAATGGCAAATTTCTTAGGAATATTGCAAAGTGAGTGGGCTGGAGCTCAAGCATTTTCTTCCTTTGATACTTACCTAGCACCATATGTTTTTAAAGATAAATTATCATTTATTGAAGTTAAGAAAAATATTAGAAGTTTTATCTACAACTTAAATGTTCCTGCACGTTGGGGACAAAGTCCTTTTACAAATGTTACAATTGATTGGACTGTTCCACGTGATTTAAGTGATCAAATCCCAACAAGAAATCAAGAACATTTACTTAAAAATATTGAAGATGAAGAGTTATTAGAGTTTGCTTTAAAAAGAGGTTATGAATCATTGTCAGATTTAACATATAAAGATTTCCAAAAACAGATGAATATGATTAATAAAGCTTTTTATGAGGTAATGACAGAAGGAGATAAAACAGGGCAACCTTTTACTTTCCCTATTCCTACTGTAAACCTAACTGAGGATTTTGATTGGTATGGAGAAAATACAGATTTACTTTTTGAGAATTCTGCAAAAATTGGTTCTTCATATTTTCAAAACTTTATTGGAAGTCAATACACAAAAGATGAAAATGGTAAATTAATCGCAAATGAACATGCTTATAAGCCTGGTCATGTACGTTCAATGTGCTGTAGATTACAACTTGATTTAAGAGAACTTCTTAAACGAGGTGGGGGTTTATTCGGATCTGCTGAGATGACAGGAAGCATTGGTGTTGTTACAATAAATATGGCAAGACTTGGATATTTATATAAAAAAGATAAAGAGGCTTTACTTAATAGACTTGAAGAGCTAATGGATTTAGCAAAATCAACTTTAGAAAAGAAAAGAGTTTTTGTAAATGATTTATATGAAAGAGGATTATTTCCTTATACAAAAAGATATCTTCCTGGTTTTAATAATCATTTCTCAACAATTGGAGTGAATGGTATAAATGAAATGATAGTAAACTTTACAGAAAAAGAGTTTGATATATCAAAAGAAGTTGGACTAGATTTTGCAAATGAAATTTTAGATTTCATGAGAGAGAAAATGGTTCAATACCAAGAAGAGACTGGAAACCTTTATAATCTTGAAGCAACTCCTGCTGAAGGAACTACTTATAGATTTGCAAAAGAAGATAAAAAAAGATACAAAGATATTTTACAAGCAGGATTTGGAGAAAATATTTATTATACTAACTCATCTCAATTACCTGCAGATTATTCTGATGATGTATTTGAATCTTTAGATTTACAAGATGATTTACAAGGTAAGTATACGGGGGGAACAGTACTACACTTATATATGAGAGAAAAAGTTTCTTCTACTGAAGCTTGTAGAAAACTTATTAAAAATGTGATTTCTAATTATACTTTACCTTATATAACAA
Source organism: Halarcobacter sp. (assembly GCA_041583235.1). GTDB lineage: Bacteria > Campylobacterota > Campylobacteria > Campylobacterales > Arcobacteraceae > Halarcobacter. Next base: position 42,810 of record JBFHGG010000002.1, on the reverse strand, counting down.
TCACACCATTATTCTCAATTTGTCCAAAACATGGATATTTAAGTGGGGAGTATGAATATTGTCCAAAATGTGACCAAGAAATTTTAGATGAAGAATTAAATAGCAAAAATAAAAAGGAGATTAAAAATGAGAAGCTTAGAGCCTGAGAAATTAAGAGAAAAAAGAACTAAATGTATAGTTTATACTAGAGTAATGGGATACCATAGACCTGTTGAGAGTTTTAATATTGGAAAAAAAGGTGAACATGTACAAAGAGTAAAATTTATTGAAAAAGATAATTTATAATATAACACCTTTTACAACTACAGATTATACTGACCATTTATCTTGTGTTGTATGGTTTAATTCATGCAATATGAGATGTCAATATTGCTATAATCCTGATATTGTTAATTCAATGTCAGGATTATACACTTTTGATGATTTAATGATTTTTCTAAAAAAAAGAGTAGGGCTTTTGGACGCAGTTGTTTTAAGTGGTGGAGAAGCAACAATCCATGATTTAAGAAATATCTGTAAAGATATTAAAGCTTTAAGTTATAAGATTAAATTAGATACAAATGGTTCAAATCCAAAGCAATTAAAAGAGTTAATTGATAAAAACTTATTAGATTTTGTTGCAATAGATTTCAAGGCTCCAAAAGATAAATTTAAAAATATAACAAAATCAAATTCTTATGATAAATTTATTCAATCTATAAAAATTTTAGAAGAATCTAAAGTAGAGTATGAAGTAAGAACAACTTTGCATAATGATTTGTTAGATGAAAATGATATTAATAAAATGCAAGCAGTATTACTTGAAAATAATTATAGTAAAGATTATTATATACAAAATTTTTTGGAAGTTGAAAATATATCTAATTTAAAAAATTCAAGTAATATATTTGATATTTCAAAATTAGATAATAAATTAAATATTGTTTGGAGAAACTAATTTTTATCTATTGATAATATAACCTTGTCCCGCAATATTTTTTATTAATTCTTTTGCAGTTTTTGCTCTTAATCTTTTTATAAAAGTTCTTAATCTTTCATCCGAGATATCTTCTTCTTCCCAAAGTTTATCTTTTATACTTTTAGAACTTGTAATATCATTTTTATTTTCAATTAAAAATGATATAAATTTTTTTTCTCTTTTTGTTATATTTATAAGCTTTTCATCTTCAAATAAATTATTAGTATTTGTGTCAAAAGAAAAACTTTCATTTAGGCAAATTATTCTATTCTTATTAATTTTTTTTGCTAAAAAAACTAAATACTCTAAAACTTCTTCAGGATCAAAGGGTTTGATAAAGTATTTTGTTATGCCAATATCTATAGCTTTTAATAGTTTATCTTTGTCAGAAAATGCACTTAAGACGATAATAGGTGTATCTTCATTTATCTCTTTTATCTCTTTTGTCATTTCTAAACCATCAAGATTTGGCATCATAATATCAGTAATTACAATATCAGGACTTACACTTTTAAATTTTTGAAGCCCTTCTTCACCATCACTTGCAACTGTAAAAGAAAAAAAATAATCAGATAAAGCATCTTTTAATAGCTTTGAAATATTAACCTCATCTTCAACAAATAAAATTTTAAGCTCTTTTAATATACTTTCATCCATAATTATCTATTCTCCTAAAGGTATTTTTATATCAAATTGAAGACCATCTACAAGGTTCTTAACTTCAATTATTCCATCTAAACTTTTTTCTATAATCATTTTTGACATAAATAAGCCAAGTCCTGTTCCATTATTTTGATGTTTGGTTGTAAAATAAGGTTCAAATATTTTATCTATAATATCAGTACTTGCTCCTTTTGCGTTATCTTTAAACTTTATAATTGCAAAAGAGTCTTCTTTAGTGATAATTATATCAATATTTTTTTCTTTTACTCTATTATAAATAAAAGCTTCTGAAGAGTTTTGTATTAAATTTATAATTACTTGAGAAAGTTCATTTAATACTCCAAAGACTTCTATCTTTTCATATCTTGTATTTATTAAGATATTATCTTTTTGCAAAAGTTTTTTTGTGATTACTAAGGCATCATCAATCGCAAAATCTAAAAAGAACTTCTCTTTTGCTTTATTTGGATTAAAAAAATTAGAGAAATCATCAATTGTTCTGGACATATTTTCTATTGTTTTCAAAGATTCCTTATAGTATTCATCTATTTTTTGAATATTATTTGTTTTTGCACTTTTTTTAATATTAAACATAGTTATACTTAATTCAGTTAAGGGCTGTCTCCATTGATGTGCAATATTAGCAAGCATTTGTCCTAAACTTGCCATTCTTGATTGCCAAAAAAGCATTTTTTGTTTTTCTTTATTTTTAAGTATTTCTTCTTGAACTCTTTGCTCTAAGGTTTGATTTAACTCTAAAAGCTGCTTGGTTTGATCTATTACTCTATCTTCTAAACTTTGATTTAAAACTTTTAATTCTTCGTCTTTTTTTTCTAAATCTTTTTTTAATTCTACTTCTTTTGTTACGTCATATCTAATTGCAATAAACTCTTTTATTTCATCATTTTCATCTAAGATTGGAGTTATTGTTGTATTTAGATATACAGTGTTCCCATTTTTGCATAAATTTTTTGCTGTTGTTTTATATGGTTTTTTAGAAAGAATAGCCTCCCAAAGAGCTTTAAATACCTCTTTGGGAACATCTGGATGTCTTATTATATTATGGTTACTACCAATAAGCTCTACTTTTGTATAACCTGAAATTTTACAAAATTCATCATTTACAAAAGTTATAACTCCTGCTGCATTCGTTTTTGAAACAATATTAGAGTTTTCAATTGCTTCTTGATAAGTTTGTCCCATAATATTAAACTTATTTATTTAAAAGTTCACAAGCCTCTTTTGCATGATAAGTAATAATCATATCAGCACCAGCTCTTTTAAATCCAGTTAGTGTTTCAAGCATAACTCTTTCATAATCAATAAGTCCTGCTGCCCCTGCATGTTTAAGCATTGCATATTCACCGCTTACATTATAAGCACAAATTGGAAGATTTGATTCATTTCTTATATCTCTAATAACATCCATAAATGCAAGTGCTGGTTTAACCATTAAAATATCAGCACCTTCTTTTTCATCTTGTAAAGACTCTTCTAATGCTTCTAATCTATTTGCTGGATTCATTTGATAAGTTCTTCTGTCTCCAAAAGAGGGTGTTGATTCAGCAACATCTCTAAAAGGTCCATAATAAGCACTTGCAAACTTAGTTGAATAAGCCATAATAGGCAAGTTTTCAAATCCATTTTCATCTAAGGCAGTTCTTAATGTTTCTATAATACCATCCATCATTACAGAAGGTGCAATCATATCAGCACCGGCACTAGCATGAACTAATGCTTGTTGTGCAGAAATTTCTAATGTTTTATCATTATCGACAGTCTCTGTAACAGGATCTAATATTCCACAATGTCCATGATCTGTATATTCACAAAAACATAAATCTGTAACTATAAACATATCAGGAAACTTAGCTTTAATAGCTTTAATTGTTCTAGCAATAATACTTTCCTCACATAAACACTCACTACCAACTGAATCTTTTACATCAGGAATTGCAAATAAAATAATTGAATTTAAGCCTATACTTCTTATGTATTCACACTCTTTTACAATTTCATCCATACTCATTTGAAAAACACCGGGCATAGACTCAATCTCTTTTTTAAACTTAGTACCTTCTTTTACAAATAATGGATAAATGAAATCATCTTTTGATAATCTAGTTTCTTGTACTAAATTTCTTAGAGTTTCATTAATTCTTAATCTTCTAAATCTTTTAAACATATTATTTACCTTTGTTTGCTATAATCTCGACATTTTAACAACTTAAGGTTTAAAAAGATATGAATATAGAGAAATCAAATATTGCTAACTTACCTACTAAATACGGAAAATTTAAAATAAGAGCATATAAACAAGATAATCAAGAACATTTAGCAATCATGAGTGAAGATTTTGAAAATATTGAAACACCATATGTAAGAATTCATTCAGAATGTTTAACAGGAGATACTTTAGGAAGTCTAAAGTGTGATTGTCAAAATCAATTAGATTTAGCTTTGAAATTTATTGCAAAACACGGTGGCTTAGTAATATATCATAGACAAGAGGGAAGAAATATAGGCTTATTGAATAAAGTAAATGCTTATGCACTTCAAGACCAAGGAAGAAATACAATTGAAGCTAATTTAGAATTAGGTTTTGGAGAAGACGATAGGGATTATTCTGTTGTAAAAGAGATATTTAAAGATCTACATTTAAAAAATATAAAATTTATTACAAATAATCCAAAAAAAATTACTTATGTAGAGTCTATAGGTATTAATATTGCAGAAAGAATTCCTGCAATTACAAAATCAAATAAATATAATGAACATTATATAAACACAAAAAAAGAACATATGGGACATATGTTTTAATGAATTTACATAATGAATTAAAAGATTTTAATCTAGATAAAGATTTTTATTCTAGGTGTGACACCTTTATTTCTCTATTACAAAAATGGGGTAAAGTTCATAATCTAAGTGGAAGATTAACCAAAGAAGATATTGAAGAGAATATTATAGATTCTATTTATCCTTTGAGTTTTATTGAGGACTTTGATAATTATGATAGTTTTGCTGATATTGGTACAGGTGCTGGTTATCCAGGTTTTATACTTGCAATGGCAAAACCAGATATGAATGCATACTTAATAGAACCAAGAATAAAAAGAGTAGCTTTTTTAAATTTTGTAAAAAATTCTTTAGCTTTAAAAAATATTGAAGTAATAGGAAAAAGAGTTGAAAATATTGAAAATCTACAAGTAGACCTAATAACTTCAAGAGCAGTTACTAATACAAAGCTATTATTTGATATAACAAAAAATATATCAAAAGAAGATAGCTCCTATTTATTTTATAAAGGTAGCCACTTAGATAATGAGTTAAGACAAGAAATAGAAGAATCAAGATTAGATAATTGCAAAATAGTAAATAGAAAAGATAGAAATTATCTTTATCTAAAAGGACAGAAATGATATTAAAATTCTTAGCAATAGCAGTAGTACTATTTTTAATTTACATAGTACTTTTTAAAAAAGATAGAGAAAAAAGTGTAACAAAGAAAGAAGATGAAAAAATAGAAGATATAATGGTTGAATGTCCAACTTGTAAGACTTATGTATCAAAAAAAGAAGCGATTTTAAGTAATGGACATTATTACTGTTCAAAAGATTGTTTATATAACAAATAAAAGGTAAATAGTATGATATTAATAGGTGATAATTTAATACCACATAAAGAGTTTGCATACATTGACAGTATTCTTGACATAGAGCATACAGTTGCTAATTCTACATTGATTTTTAATTATGATGAAAACTTACTTGTATACTGTAGAAAAAATGCTTTAAATAATGCAGTTATAGTGACAAGTATTACAGAAGCAATATATTGCAATGCTCTAAACTCACAATATATAATATGTGATAAAAAATTGGCAAAAATTATTCAAAAAGTTGCAGAAAATTATATTTTTGATGCAAAAGTATTAGCAATTATTGAGTCAAATGAAGAGATTGAAAAAGTTGCTTTAAGTGAAATTGATGGAGTAATTTATACTTCATTACTTAATAAGTGATTTTTAGATAAAATACGAATTTTAAAAGGCAGAATTTAATGAAAGATGTTTTAGATATAGTTGCAGTAGTAGTATTTGCCTTTATGTTATTTATGTTTATAAGAGGTTTTAATAAACAGCAAATAGCTAAACATACAAAAAAACTTGAAGAGAATGAAAAAAGAATGAATGCTAAGAAGGATGTAGTAGATGAATAAACCATTATTAATAGAGATTGGAGTAGAAGAGCTACCAGCGATTCCATTTTTAAAAGAGCTAGCAAATATTGAGAAAAAATGGGCTGATATTTTAGAAAAAAATAGATTATTATGTGATTTTGATTTCTTTTATACTCCAAGAAGATTAGTATTATGGCATAGAGAATTCCAAGTAAAACAGGAAGACTCAACACAAGAACAGTTTGGAGCACCTATAAAAATTGCTTTTAAAGATGGAAACCCTACAGGAGCTGCACTAGGTTTTGCAAAAAAATGCGGAGTTGATGTTTCAGAACTTGATAGAATTGACCAAGGTAGAGGTGAAGTCTTATATTTCAAAAAAGAAGTTATAGGAACGGATTCAAAAGAGCTTCTAAATAATATGGTTAATGATTTTATTAATTCTTTAAATTTTGGTAAATCAATGAGATGGGCTTCAAGAACTGATAGTTTTATAAGACCAATTAGAAGCTTAGCTATTTTATTAGGTGAAGAAATTGTTGATTCTGAACTTTTTGGTGTTAAGTCATCTAATCATGCTTTTGCACATAGAATGGTTTCTTATGAACCTTTTACTTTTGATTTTGCAGGAGATTATTTTTGTAAGCTAAGCAAAAACGGAGTTATTCTTTACCCTGATGAGAGAAGAAAAACTATTTTAGATCAAATGAAAAAAATTGAAGCAGAAAATGGGGTTAAGATTGAGATTGATGAAGAACTTCTTGAAGAAGTTGTTGCTATTACAGAATATCCAACTGCTTTAATTGGAAAATTCGATGAAGAGTTCTTAGAATTACCTCCTGAAGTTATTGTTACTTCTATGAAAGAACACCAAAGATATTTTGCAGTTTATAAAGATGGAATTCTAACAAATAACTTTATTGTTGTATCAAACTCTAAAACTGAAGATTTCTCACAAATTATTGCTGGAAATGAAAAAGTTTTAAGACCAAGACTTGCAGATGGAATGTTTTTCTATAAAAATGATATTAATAATGGTTTATCAAATGAAGGCCTTAAAAAACTTGTATTTGTTGAAGGTTTAGGTTCTATGTATGAAAAATGTGAAAGAGAAGCCAAAATCGCTTCTTATTTAGCAGATATTTTCAATATAGAAGAAAAAGAGCTTGTTAAGAAAGCCGTAATGCTTTCAAAAGCTGACTTAATGTCAGAGATGGTTTATGAATTTACAGAGCTTCAAGGTTTAATGGGATATTACTATGCAAAAATTGCAGGTGAAGATAAATTAGTTTATACAGCTTTAAAAGAGCAATACTTACCAGATGGTGAAGATTCAGAATTGCCATCAAATAAATTCTCAAGTATAATAGCACTCTCTTATAAACTTGATAATCTTATGGGCCTTTTCTCAGTAGGAAAAATTCCAAGTGGTTCAAAAGATCCATTTGGACTAAGACGAGCTGCTGCAGGAATTGTGAAAATTGCTATGGAACACAAACTTCCAATAGATTTAGGAAAAATTATTGATAATTTAGCTTCAAGTTATGAGGGTCTAGATAAAAATAAATTAGTAGAATTTTTCAATGAAAGATTATTTAAAATCTTTGAAGTAAATCCTTCTGTATTAAAAGCAGTTTTAGGAAGTGGTGAAACAAATGTTTACGAAATATCTAAAAAACTTTGCGCACTTAATCCTATTGTCTTAAGTGATGATTTTAAAGAATATACTGCAACATTTAAAAGAGTTGCAAATATTATCAAAGATATAGATGCAAATACAGAACTAACTATTAATCAATCATTATTCGAAGATAAAGAAGAAGAGGATTTATACTCTAAGTATCAAATAGTAAAATCAAAAGAATTTGCTTCATATGATGAGGAATTAGAAGCCTTATTTGCTTTAAAACCAGAATTAGATAATTTCTTCGATAATGTATTTGTAAATCATGAAAATGAAAATATCAAAACAAATAGAAAAAATCTAATTGCATTAGTTTATCAAGCATTTAAAAATATTGCAGATATTAAAGAGATTACAATATAAACTAAATACAATTTATTTTAAATAAACTCAAAGTAACAATTAGTTATTTTGAGTTCCTCCATGCCTAAAAACTACAAAAAAATCTTTACATATTCTTCTTAGTTCCTTAAGCTAGAAAAATTATTATTTTTTTAAATGGGATTTAATTATGCTTTTTTTGATATAATATTAAAATTTTAAAAGGTAATTATCATGAAAAAAAGTAGTATAAAAATAAAACTTTTAATATTGGTGTTTATAAGTATATTTGTTTCTTTTACCCTTCTTGGATTCCTTAATGCTAAAGGATATTACTCTTCTCAAGATGATAACCTTAAAAAAAGTAGTATAAATTTAGCAAGTGAAACATCTAAGTTTATTAATACTTATCTTCAATCTAAGATTGAGATTGTAGAAGCAATTAGAGATGTAATGCCAAAAGACGATAGTTATGATATTGGTAATATAGATATTTTAAATAAGCTTAAATTAGGTGCAAAAGCAGGTGATTTTGCTCTATTTTTTATTGGGGTTGAAAAAAATGGTAATTTTTATAGTTCAATTGGACAAGAAAGAACACCTCAAACGACAGAATATGATTCAAGAAAAAGAGATTGGTATAAGCAAGCCTTAGTAGAGGGTAAAGGCGGTGTTACTCCTCCTTATGTTGATTTTGATACTAAAAAACTAGTTGTTACAGTTTTTGCACCATTACTTAAAAATGAAAAAGTTATAGGTGTTGTTGGTTCTGATATTTTTATTGATACAATTGTTGATACAATTTTAAAAGTTAAACTTGAAGGTGGAAATGGTTTAGCTTATTTAATTGACCAAAATAATAAAATTATTATTCATAAAAATAAAGAATTTATAAATAAAAAAGATAATCTTTTCTCACAAATAAAAAACCCTAAGGAAAACTTTTTTGGAGAAGGTGTAGAGAATGGTATAGATAAGCTTATTGCTTATAGTACAATAAATACAACAAATTGGAAACTTGTAATTGATTTAGAAAAAGATTCTTATTATGAAGCAATTAATAATACACTTGTAAAAGATATAGTTTTATATGTGATATTATTGTTTATAATTCTTACTATAATTTTTTATGCATTACATAAGATTTTAGCTCCATTAAGAAAATTAGAAGATGGATTTAATTTTTTCTTTAGATATTTAAAAGGGGAAGAAGATAATATTAAGAGAATTGATGTCAGAACTAATGATGAGTTTGGAAATATGGCAAAAGTAATTAATCATGAGATGGAATTAATTGCCACAAGTTTAGAAAGTGATAAAGAATTAATTAATAATGTAAAAGATGTTGTCTATCATGTAAAAGCAGGAAAACTTGATGTTAAAGTAGAAAAATCTACTAGTAACACCTCATTAAATGAATTAAAAGATATTTTAAATGAAATGATTGAAACAATTAAAGAAAATGTTAATTGTGATATTAATACAATTTTGACTCATCTTGAAGAGTATGCAAAACTTAATTTTATGAATAAAATTCCAAATGCAAATGGTAATGTTTCAAAAGGTTTAAATAATTTATGTAATATTATTACTCAAATGCTACAAAAGAATAAAGTAAATGGTTTAGAACTTCAAAGTAGTTCAAAAGTTCTTCTTGAAAATGTTGATATTCTAAATAGATCCTCAAATGAAACGGCTGTTTCTTTAGAAGAAACATCTGCTGCAATTGAAGAAATTACAAGTACAGTTACAAATAATACAATTAGAATTTCAGAGATGTCTAATCATTCAGAAGAATTATCTACATCAATTAAAAAAGGTCAAGAACTAGCTAGCTCTACTGTAACTTCTATGGATCAAATTAATGAACAAACTCAAGCAATTGCAGAAGCAATTACAGTAATTGATCAAATTGCATTTCAAACAAATATATTATCTTTAAATGCAGCAGTTGAAGCAGCTACAGCAGGGGAAGCAGGAAAAGGCTTTGCAGTCGTTGCACAAGAAGTAAGAAACTTAGCAGCACGTTCATCAGAAGCTGCAAAAGAGATTAAAGAATTAGTTGAAAATGCTACTCAAAAAACTGACAATGGAAAACAAATAGCGGACAATATGATTCAAGGCTATGAAAAACTAAATGAAAATATATTAAAAACTACAAAAGCAATAAGTGATATTGCAGAAGCTTCAAATGAACAAAAAACTAGTATTGAGCAAATAAATGATGTTATAACAAGACTTGATCATCAGTCACAAAAAAATGCCTCAGTAGCAAATCAAACCCATGGTATTGCAGAAAAAACTTCAAATATTGCTAAAACAATTCTTGATGAAGTTGATTCAAAAAAATTTAGAGAGAATTAATTTTCTCTCTTCTTTAAAGTAAAATATATAGAATATTTAAGTAGAATAATATCTATATAATTATGGAGAAATAAATGAAAATTACATTTTTATCATTATTAATGACAGCTTTTATTCTTAGTGGTTGTGCTACTTGGAAAGGGGCAAAAAAAGATACTTCTGATGCTTGGGATGGAACAAAAAAAACAAGTAAGAAAGTTTGGAAAAGTACGAAAGAGGGTGCAAGTGATGCTTATGAATATACAAAAGAAAAAATTCATGAAGCAACAGCTGATGAAGAGAAATAACTGCATAATATTAAATAGCCTTATCTAAATAAAATTTAGATTCTAAGGGAATAGGCATTGTTTTATTAAATTATTTTTACACTGCCTTTACTCTAGGAATTTATTTTAATTTTATGGAAAATTCAGCTCCTGTATATTTTTTTCCTTTATATTCAAAGTTGATATTATTTACATCAATATTGCCTTCTAATTGTTTTACTACAATTTGTTGTGTCATATATAAACCTATACCAGTTCCTTGACTTTTATGTTTTGTAGTAAAATATGGATCGAATATTTTTTCAATCAATTCTAATGGTACTCCTCCTGCATTGTCTCTAATTCTAATTATAATATTTGAATCCTCTTTTTTTACAAATACAAAAAAAGCTCTTGTACCATTTATCTCTTTTAATGCATCTAAAGCATTATTATATATATTTAATAATGCTTGAATCAATAAGTTTTTGTTAGATTCTAAATAGATACCTTTTTCTATATTAGTATTTACTTGGACAAAATTATTTAGGAAAGTATCTTTTGTTAATTCACTTACTTTTTCAACTACTTCAGATATTTCAAACTCTACTATCTCAGATAAGTTTTCTGAGAAAAAATTTCTAAAGTCTTCTATGGTCCCAGAAAGATGTTGTGCTTGTTCATTTATTTTATTAAAAGTTTCAATAGTTGATTCTTTTGTAATTGGCATATCCATTTCAAGTTGAAGTTTCATGCCTGTTGCTGCTGTAGATATATAAGATAAAGGCTGTCTCCATTGATGAGCTATATTACCTATCATCTCACCAATTGCGGATGTTCTTGCTTGTTGTACAATCATTTTCTCTTGCTGCTTTAAAGTTGATATATCAGAAAAGATACCAATATAGTTATTAACAATTCCATCACTATTTTTTATTGTATTTATACTTAAATATTCTTCATATAGTTCACCATTTTTCTTTTTATTGGTGATCTCACCTTGCCAAGAACCTTGCTTTTTAAGCTTATTCCACATATTTTTATAGAAAGTATCATCTTTCATGTGAGATTTCAATATTGATGGATTCTTTCCAAAAACTTCAACAAGAGAATACCCTGTAGTTTCACTAAAAGATGGATTTACATCTATGATTTGATTATTTGAATCAGTCACCATTATTCCCTCATTTGTATTCTCATACACAATCAAGGCTTTTTTCATTTTAAACTCATTTTCTTTTCTTTCACTAATATCACTATGCGTACCAATTAACCTTATAGGATTACCTTTTTTGTCTCTTTCAACAACTATTCCTCTATCATGAATCCATTTATAAGTATTGTCTTTACATTTAACTCTATGTTCATTTGAATAAATATTTGTTTTTCCATACATATGATTTTGGATATCAAGATAAACTTGTTTTAAATCATCAGGATGAACTCTATTTTTCCATTCTTTTAAACTTCCTTCTATTTCATCTTCTTTAAAACCAAGCATTGCTTTCCATTTTGTAGAAAAATATACTTCACTAGTTTTTACATTCCAATCCCATAAGCCATCACCTCTTCCATCAACAGCAAACTGCCATCTTAATTCATTCTCTTTTAACTTTTTATGGGAATTTTTTATTTCTTTTGTCATATTATTTATAGAATTAGATAAAAATGTAAACTCTTTTGAACTATCCTCTTTTATTTTATTAAAAATAATTTCATTATTATCTGTATATGAAAGAGAATTAATAATATTTTGAATAGGCTTAATTAAAATTGTTTTAATTAGAATATAAAATACAAAAGAAATAATTGAATAAATTAAAAAACTAATTAATAAGTTCTTTACTATTATATTATTTAATTCATTTTTAATAACAGAATCTCTACCATAAATACTTAGTTTACCTATTTGTTCATTATCACTATTTATAAGATTTATTTCTTCTATAAATTTATTTTTTTTTATTTGTTTTATTATATTAGAGTTTATAGAATCTAAAAAAATAAGTTCTGCATTATTATTTCTATATATTCCTGTTTCATAACTTTTTTTTCCTATGATTTTACCAGTAAGATAATCTTCTATCGTAATTGCTAATAGATTATTATGATTCATTTCATGTTTAATTAGTTTTTCATATTCAGTTACTTGATATGATTCCATAAAAGTAATAACAGAATTTTTTAATTGTAAGCTACTAACTTTAATATCATTTTTAATATTATCTTCTAATTGCTTCTTTGTAATAAAATAGTTAAATGTAGATTGTATTACTATAATAATTGAAATTATGATAAAAAAATATATTCCTAATTTAAAGTAAAGAGATTTATTTTTAGTGTTTAATAACATAATATAACTTTCTATTTTAATATTTCTATTTTAATATACCTAAAACATTTCTTTTGATTATTTTTAATTTATCTTCTATATTATCTTCTGAAATAGCTAATATTTCTAATTGTATTTCTTTTTTAACAGTTTTACCTAATAAATGATTATGAAGCTGTTCTACAGCTATTTCACCCATTAGAAAAGGTTGTTGCATTGCTGCCCCTACAAGTTTTTGATTTTCTATCATTTTTAAAAATTCTGGTTCCGCATCAAAACAAATTAATAATATTTCTGAAGTTTTATTCATATCAGATATTGCATTTAAAGCACCTTGATATTTATCAGAACCTTGTAACCATAATGCTTTCATATTAGGATTTTCTTTTATTAGTTTTTTTGATAATAAATAAGTTTCTTCCAAAGAAAAATTAACTTGTTGTTCTAATCCTGCACTATTAATTCCTTCTTCATTGATTGCTCTTAAAAAACCTTTAGTTCTTAATTTTCCATTTATTCTTTTTTGAGGGATAGAGACTATTCCCACACTTGCATCTTGAATATTTAGTTTTTTCATCTTTTTGGCTAAAACTTTTCCTATTTTGTAAGCACCGTCTTCATTATCTGAAGATATAAAGGATACATATTCTCCCCCATCTGTACCTATATCAGAAATTACTATAGGAATATTTGCTTTTTTTGCTAGTCTTAATAAGAATTCAGCACTAGAGGAATGTACCGGAGATAAAACTATTCCTGATATTTTGCAATTTAAATTTTTATTAAAATTTTCTATTTCATTTTTTCTTAAATTAGCAGAATTATATATATCAACAGAATAACCTAATTGTGATGCTTTATTTTTTATTCCTTTACTCATTATTTGCCAGAAAGGTATTGTTATATCTGATACTATATATACAAGTTTTTTATTTACTTTATCAATGTTTTGAGAATATGCAGTTGAAATAAAGAAGATTAATATTATTATTTTTATAGATTTCATAGTTGCAACCTTAGTTATCTATCTAAATAAAGTTCTTTAAAAAATGATATCAAACTATTCCTTAATAGTAATAATAATTTATAAAGAGAAATTTTAGATTACTTGTAAAAAAGGCAATTTTATTGTAAATTTCGCTCCTGTATATTTAATATTTTTATATTTAAAAGTATTATTTTTTACACTTAGACTTCCTTTTAAATGATTTCTAATAATATTTTCACTCATATATAGTCCAATACCAGTTCCTAGGCTTTTGTGTTTAGTAGTGAAATATGGTTCAAAAACTTTGTTAATAATATTTTCATCAATGCCTTCAGCATTATCTTTTATCTCAATTATTAAATAATCTTCACTTAGGTATGAATCTATAAAAATTAATTTTTCTTTTATTTCTTTTTTTAATAAGGCATCATTTGAATTATTCAAAATATTAAGAAGAACTTGGATTAATTCATTTTCAATAGAATAAATTGATATATCTCTTATGTTTTTAATGATTTCTATATTATTTGCTATAAATTGTGAAGATATAAGAGATAAACTCTTCTCAATTGCATGAGATAATAAAAAATCTTTTTCTTTATTATCTTGTACTTTGAAAAAACTTTTGAAGTCTTCTATTGTTTGTGAAAGATATTGTGCAGAATCATTTATATTAGTTAATACATAGTTTAAATGTTCATCTGTTAGCTTATCAAGCTCTTTTTGTATTTTTGCTCCTGTAGCTGCTGTAGAAATAACAGATAATGGTTGTCTCCATTGATGTGCAATATTCTCTAACATCTCTCCCATAGCAGCCATTTTACTTTGTTGAATTAAGATTAAATCTTTCTCTTTTATTTCTTTTAATTGTTTTTCATTTATATTTTTTCTATATATTAAAGATTTACGCATAATCTCAAACTGTTCTGTTAATTTCCCTATTTCATCTTTTCTATCAATATTAATTTTTTTTCTTAGATTTCCTTCTGCAATTTCCATACTTGCAGTTGTAAGTTTTTTAATAGAAGCAGAAACATTATTAATAAATAAATAAACAACTAAACTTAATAATAAAGTTAGAAGTAAAGCGAAAGAAAGAATTATTAATATATAGTTTTTTAAAGTATCAAATATAAAATGTTTTGAATAGTATATAATTAATTGACCTAGTTCCTCATCATTATATTTTAAAGTAATAATGCTTTTTACTAAAATTACATTTTTGTAATTTTTATTATCTTTTTTTATATTTATTAATTTTGCATTATCAATTAATTCTAACTTTGTTATCTCTTTATCTTTATAGATTGAATTTATTATTGATTTTATTACTTCTTCATTTAAAGTATAAAGCAAGGTAGATATTGAAGTTTTATAAATTTCTTCATTACGTTCTATTTTTGAGTTAAAAATTTTTGTGACTTTTTCTTTTTCTATATTAATTACAATTGTAGCAAATAATCCAAATGATATAATTATAGAAATAAATACAGATAAAAAAAGTTTATAAGTTAGGCTCATTTTAAGACCTACTTAAGAGAAAAAGGATAATTGTATTTTTCATAAGATTTATCAATATTTATTAAAAAAGGATTATCTAATTTATAAATTTTTCTTTTCTTCATATTTACGAAATCAATACTAGGTTGATAATATTTTTCAAATAGTTTATCTAATGAACCATCACTATAAGCTCTTTCTAACCCTTCTTCTATTCTTTTTAAAATTTCCTTATTATTTTTATTCATAAAGAAAAAACGAGGAAGAGGGTAATAAAAAGCAAAGGTTTTATCATAATCTAATTTATTTAAAAATTTGTATGTATTATATTCATCTAAAACTTCATTAATACCTCGAGGAAAAAGATCTATTCTATTTAATGTCAACATACGAAAAAAAGTTTCATAATTACTAATCATTCTAACATTAAATCCATTTGCTTTTAAAATACTTGTATCTAACCAGCCAACACCTTGAGCAAGTTTTAATTTTTTTAATTCATCTAAGGAGTTTATTTCATTTATTTTCTTTTTCATATTTGGAGAAATAAAAGATACTCTATAGCCAACGATACCTCTATCTACAGGAAAATTAGAATATGAGAATTCATTAAGTAATTCATTTCTAACAGAGTTTTTAAGTATGAAATTTTTTATCTTATTTGTTTTTAAATTATATTCAGCACGTTTTATTGTCATCTTTTTTGAAGCAATTAATATAAAGTCACCATATTTATCTTTTGTTTTATCAAGAGCAAGATTTAATAGTTCTATTTCATAGTATTTTCTATTATCTACATTATTATCTGCTGAATGATAAATAAGTCTAAGAGGAGCAGATAAGATAATTACAGGCCATAAGATTATAAAAGTAATTATTTTTAATCTTTTCATAATATTATTTCCTTTACATCATTTCTTAATTTGCAGAAATATTATAGCTATTATATATAAAATAATTATATTCTTATGAATGTTAATTAGTACTGAAATAGTAATTGTAGTTAAAATCTAGTGTAAGTAATATATAAAGTGCAAGAAACAAAAATACTGCTAAACCTTAGGTTCTTAATGTTTTTAGATTTAAGGAAAGTAGTATAAAAACTATGCAGAATAACTTTTTAATTATAGATTTAAATGCTACACTCAATTAGAGCTTATTTTTATTTTTTTTGAACTTACAATTTAACGAATGTTTTCTGCCGCTCAATCCTTTGGAGCTGTACATATGAAAACACAACTTATAATTAAACAGGCTTTTGAAAACTCTATTAAATCAATAAAGAAAGCTATTGAACTTAATCCTCTTGAGATTAATTTTTATATAGATATAGCTAATTGTTATAAAGAGAATAGAGATTATCAAAATGCACTTATTTATTTAAAAAAAGCAATTAAAATAGATAATCAATCTTATGTCTGCCATTATAATATAGCAGACATCTATGATAAACTTAATAAGTTTGAGTTTTGTTTATTTCATTTACAAAAGGCAATAAAGATTTTTCCTGAGTCTTATGATGCTCTTTTTTCAATGGCCCGATACTATAAAAAAATGAATAATGAAAAAAAGATGCTTATGTATCTTCATAAGACATTAGAAAAGATGCCAGAACATCCAGGAGCAAATCATTTATTAGCATCACATAATAAAGATATATCTTGCAATTATTCATTAGAGTATACTAAAGATCTCTTTGATCGTTATGCAGGGCATTTTGAAGAACATTTAGTAAGTTCACTAAAATATCAGGTTCCCTTTATTATAAAAGAAAAATTAAAATATTTAAATTCTCCAAAATGTTCTAAAATTTTAGACTTAGGATGTGGCACGGGATTGATAGGAAAAAACATTGTAGATTTATTTCCTAATTTAGTTGGTGTTGATATATCTGCAAATATGATAGAAGAAACAAGAAAAAAAAATATCTATAACACACTTCATGTAAATGATATACATGATTTTCTTTTAAAAAATGTGCAAGGCTTTGATCTAATAATAGCAGCAGATGTTTTTATATATATTGGAAATTTACAAATAATTTTTTCTCGTGTGAAAAAATCTCTTAATTATAATGCTTATTTTATCTTTACTCTTGAACTTTTTTCTGAAAGAAGCAATGAAAAGTTCCATTTGGAACAAAGTGGAAGATATTCTCATTCTATAGTATATATTGATACTTTGTGCGAAACTTTTGGATTTGAAGTTATTGATAAAGAAGAGATTATACTTAGACAGCAAAATAAAATTGGTCAAAAAGGGATTATTTATATATTAAAGTCTTCTATCTAATATATAAAGAGTAGGGTTAAGTTATTGGGTCTTTTGGGGAGTCTTGAATAGCTAGAACAAAAATGAAATAGAAAAAAGTGATTTGTATTTATTAGCTGGGAAAAAACATTCGATTTTAAGGGATTGTTCTATTTCATTTTCATTTTCGCAAAATGGTGCTCACTCACGGAGTCGAACCGCGGACCTACTGATTACAAATCAGTTGCTCTAGCCAACTGAGCTAAGCAAGCGTTAGAAAATTCTCATCTAGTGATAATATTTTGGGATATTAGCAAAAAAGGAGAAGTGAAAAAAGATGTCTCTGCCCACGAAATTGGGACTTACAATGGTGTCAAAAGAGAGACTTGAACTCTCGACCTCCGGCTTATGAGACCAGCGCTCTAGCCAGCTGAGCTACTTTGACATTAAAAGACATCGTTTTCAAATTGGTTGCGGAAGCTGGATTTGAACCAACGACCTTCGGGTTATGAGCCCGACGAGCTACCGTACTGCTCTATTCCGCGATGTAAAACTTTACTTAAATGGATGGGGTAGAAGGATTCGAACCTTCGAATGACGGCACCAAAAGCCGTTGCCTTACCACTTGGCGATACCCCAATGTTTTAAGTGACGAAATTATAGTAAAAAAAGTATATCTTGTCAAGGGTTTTTAGATTAAATTTTGAAATTTTTGATATAATTATTAAAATTTAAAAAAAAACTAGAAAAGTAGACATATGAATGCAATACAAAGAGTAAAAGAAGCGATTGAAGAAATTCAAAAAGGTAATATGGTCATCATGTTAGATGATGAAGATAGAGAAAATGAAGGTGACTTAGTTTATGCAGCACCTTTAAGTACATCTGAAAAAGTAAATTTTATGGCAACTCATGCAAAAGGTTTAATTTGTGTATCTGTTACAAAAGAGACAGCAAATAAACTAGAGTTAAATCCAATGGTAAATTCAAATACTTCTTCTTATGAAACTGCATTTACAGTTTCAGTTGATGCCACTAATGCTTTAACAGGTATTAGTGCAGGGGAGAGAGATGATACTATTAAAATTTTAGCGAATCCTATTTCAAAAGCAAGTGAATTAGTAAGACCTGGACATATCTTCCCTTTAATTGCAAAAGATGGTGGAGTATTAGTACGAACAGGTCATACAGAAGGTTCTGTTGATTTATGTAAATTAGCAGGATTAAATGGTGAAGCTGTAATTTGTGAAATCATGAAAGAAGATGGAACTATGGCTAGACGTGATGATTTAGATATTTTTGCTAAAAAACATAATTTAAAACAAATATATATATCAGATTTAGTTGAATATAGATTATCTCATGAAAAGCTTGTCGATGAAGTTTCTAGTGAAAATATAAAGTTTTTTGATACTAATGTAATAAAGAAAGAGTTTAAAGATCATTTAGGCCAAATTCATACAGTAATACAATTTGGAGAAACAAGTGATATTACACATGTTAAGTTTCATACAGTTATTCCTGATATCAAACTTTTCTTAGATGATGAAAAACTTCATTCAATGTTAAAAACAATAAATTTTTTACAAGCAAAAAATGGATTACTAGTATTTTTAACTGATGATTTAGCAAATAAAGAGTCTCAAAAAGATTATGGTATTGGTGCACAAATTTTAAATTCTTTAAATGTTAAAGAAATAAAACTTATGACAAGTGGAGGGAAGCATTCATTTGTTGGATTAAATGGTTTTGGATTAGAGATTACAGAAGAAATTCAAATTGAATGCTAATTAAATCTAATAATTAGAGAATTTAAACATTAAAAAAGGGGAGTGAATTAATTCACTCCCCTTTTTTTATTTCTTATTTAGATATTATAATTTAGGACCTGCTGATGTAAAGTCATAATCAGTTTCTAAAGTTAAATATTTTTTTGCATAATTATCAATATACATACCTGCTAGTTTCATTGCAGTTTCATCATATGATTCTTTATCTTCCCAAGTATTTCTTGGATTTAATACTTTTGTTTCAACACCCTCAAGTGTTTTAGGTATTTCAAGATTAAAGAAAGGTAAAACATCAAATTCAGAATTTTGAATTGTTCCATCTAAAATACCATTAATACAAGCTCTTGTATTTTTAATACTCATTCTTTTCCCAATTCCATATGGTCCACCTGTCCATCCTGTATTAACAAGATAAACATTTACATTATGCTCATCAATCTTATTACCTAATAATTCTGCATAAACAGTTGGATTTAGTGGTAAAAATGCTTCCCCAAAACAAGAAGAGAATGTAGCAACAGGTTCACTAATACCTCTTTCCGTTCCTGCAACTTTTGCAGTATAACCACTTAAGAAATAGTACATTGCTTGTCTTTTATCAAGTTTTGAAACAGGTGGCAATACTCCAAATGCATCAGCACATAAGAAAATGATATTTTTAGGATGATCCCCTCTCATATCAGCTTTATGATTTTCAATATGGTTAATTGGGTAAGAAACTCTTGTATTCTCAGTTTTAGAACTGTCATTATAATCTACAACACCATCTTCATCTGCAACAACATTTTCTAAAATAGCACCTTTTCTAATAGCACCAAAAATTTCTGGTTCTGAACTTGCATCAAGATTTATAACTTTTGCGTAACACCCACCTTCAAAGTTAAATACACCATTATCATCCCAACCATGTTCATCATCACCAATTAAGGCTCTATTTGGATCTGTTGACAGTGTAGTTTTTCCAGTTCCTGAAAGACCAAAGAATAAAGCAGTATCACCATCTTTACCAATATTTGCTGAACAATGCATTGCTAACTTACCTTCTAATGGTAACCAATAATTCATCATTGAGAAAACACCTTTTTTCATTTCACCAGCATACCAAGTACCACCAATAATTGAAATGTTTTCTTCTACATTAAATACTACATAAACTTCTGAGTTTAAACCATGACTTGCATATGCCATATCTACTGTTTTACAAGAATTATAAACAGTAAAATCTGGTTCGAAGTTAGCTAAATCTTCTTCTGTTGGAACTATAAACATATTTTGTACAAATTGTGCTTGCCAAGCAACTTCTGTGATAAATCTTACAGATTTTCTACTATCTAAAGATGAACCACAATATAAGTCAGTAACATATAAATCTTTATTACTTAATTGTTTTTTTGTTGTAATTACTAAATCTTCATATACATCTTTTGATACTTTGAAGTTAATGTCTCCCCAAGCAATAAATTTATTTGATGGATCTTGATTAACAAAAAATTTATCTTTTGGACTTCTACCAGTAAAAATACCAGTATCAATCATCAATGCTCCAGTAGAAGATACCTTTGCACCTTCGTTTGCTACTGCATGTTCGATTAATGTATCTACATCTAGATTTCTATATACTGTACCTACATTCTGAAGGCCAAGCGAGTCTTTTAGTTCAGACATTTTATTTCCTATAAATTTATTTAAATATTGATAAAAGCACACCGGCAGCTACGGCAGAACCGATAACTCCAGCAACATTTGGACCCATCGCATGCATTAATAATACATTTGATTTGTCATATTCTTGACCAACCTTACTAACAACTCTTGCTGCCATTGGTACAGCTGAAACTCCTGCTGCACCAATTAAAGGATTTACTTTACTATCTTCTGATGAAAATTTATTCATAATTTTTGCCATTATAACACCAGCTGCTGTACCCGCAGCAAATGCTAATAATCCAATTACCATAATACCTAAAGTCTCTAATACTAGAAATTTATCAGCTGCAAGCTTTGAACCTACACCTAGACCTAAGAAAATAGTTACTATGTTGATTAATGAATTTTGCATTGTGTCAGAAAGTCTTTCAACAACACCTGATTGTTTTAAGAAGTTACCAAATGCAAATGCACCAATAAGTGGTGTAGATTCAGGTAAAAATAGAATAGCTAAGAATAGAATAACGATTGGTAAAGTTAAGTTTTCTAATTTATTAACTTTTCTAAGTTTAGGCATTTTAATTTTTCTTTCTGCTTCTGTTGTTAATGCCTTCATAATAGGAGGTTGAATAACAGGGACCAGTGCCATATAAGAATATGCAGCAACTGCAATAGCACCTAACATTTCAGGAGCTAATCTATTTGCAATGAAAATTGAAGTAGGGCCATCAGCTCCACCAATAATTGAAATTGCAGAAGCTGTTTGTAAATCAAAGCCAATTGCAACTGCACCAACTAAAGAACCAAAAATACCAAACTGTGCTGCACCACCTAAAATGGCAGCTTTAGGGTTTGCTAATAAGGGACTAAAATCAGTCATTGCCCCAACACCCATAAAAATCAGCAGAGGAAAGAATTCATTTGCAATTCCCATATTATAAATAATACCTAACATACCATGAGCCCCACCCATGTTAGCTAAAGGAATGTTTGCTAATAATCCACCAAAGGCAATTGGTAGAAGTAATAAAGGCTCAAATCCTTTTGCAATAGCTAAATAGAAAAGTATGATTACAATGCCAAACATTATCAATCTTCCCCATGTTTGTTCAAAAGTAGTCATAGGTCTTATATCATCAGGATTTGGTTCCGAAGTCATAACATCGTCGCTAGGATTAATTATAGCATTAATCCCAGTTGTTTTATAAAATGAAACCATAAGCTCTGAAATTGTTTTTGGCTTATATTCATGCTTAGTTTCACTTGCTGTTTCTTCTGTAACATGAGAAGTACTTGCAAATAAGTTCGTTGAAAATATTGCAAATAATACTATTAGCATAGAAGCCATAAATTTTTTATTCATTAAAAATACTCCGATTTAAAAAAGCTATTCTACTATTAACTAATAGTAGCGATAGCTTGACCTTCTTCAACAGCGTCACTTGGATTTGCTAAAATGGCAGATATTGTTCCAGCACAAGGTGCTTCTACATCAATTTCCATTTTCATAGCTTCTAAAATAGCAACTACTTGACCTTTTTCAACTTTATCTCCAACTTTTACAAGTACTTTCCACACGGCACCACTTACAGTTGCTCCAATTTCTGCTCCGCCTGCAGGGGCACTTGCAACTGGTGTTACACTTTCTACTGCTGGTGTTACTTGAATATCTGCATTTCCTTCAGCTACAGTTACATTAAATTTTTGTCCATCTACTACTACTGTGTAGTTTCCTGTTGCATTACTCATACTTTTATTCTCTCCTAAATTACATTCTTTATCATTATCACAAGTTGAATTATCAGCTTTTCTAATATTTAAAGGAGCATCCCCTTTTAAGAAAGCTATACCTTTTTCATCACAAGCTGCTGCAATGAAAATATTCTCTTCTGAAGTTTCAATACCTTCTTCTTTTAATCTAGCTTCCCAATAAGCCATAGTTTTCTTTTCATCTCTATCAGCAATATCTAATGGGTTTTCATCTGTTGGTTCTAATTTTAACTTTTCAGAAGCAAAAGAAATAATTTCAGAATTTGGTTTAACCGGAGTTTTACCAAAATAACCAAGTACCATTTTTCCATAGCCTGGTGCAATTTGTTTCCATGGCCCAAACATTACATTAGCATATGCTTGTTGCCAGTAAAATTGAGAAACTGGTGTTACAGAAGTACCATATCCACCCTTTTCAACAACTTCCCTCATTGCTTTTATAACTTCTGGGAATCTATCTAATGTACCATTATCTCTCATCATTTGAGTATTTGCAGTTAATGCACCACCTGGCATTGGTGAGAATGGAATTAATGGAGAAACTTGTGTAGCTTCAGGAGGCATAAAATAATCTTTTAATTGATGTTTTAAAACTTCTTGATATTTTAAAACTTTTTCAATTTCTAAACCACCTAAATCATAATTCATACCTTTTACAGCATGCATCATTGTTAAAATATCTGGTTGAGAAGTACCACCTGATACAGGAGCATTTGCTAAATCTATACCATCAGCACCCGCATCTAATGCAGCTAAATAACAAGATACAGAAACACCTGCTGTTTCATGAGTATGTAATCTTATATGAGTGTCATCCCCTACTAATTTTCTTGCCATTTTGATTGTATCAAAGACTTTTTGCGGAGAAGAAGTACCTGAAGCATCTTTGAAACAAATTGAGTCATATGGCACACCACTGTCTAAAATTTGTCTTAAAGTTTTTTCATAAAAAGGTACATCATGGGCACCTTCACAACCTGGTGGTAAATCCATCAATGTTACTACAACTTCATGATTAAGTCCATATTTTTTAATACATTCTGCTGAGTATTCTAAATTTTGAACATCATTTAAAGCATCAAAATTTCTAATTGTTGTAACACCATGTTTTGCAAACATTTTTGCATGCATTTCCACAAGCTCCCTAGAACCTGTGTCTAACATAACAGTATTAATACCCCTTGCTAATGTTTGTAAATTAGCATCTGGACCAACGATTTCCCTAAATCTGTCCATCATCTCAAAAGCATTTTCTTGTAAGTAGAAGAATAAAGATTGAAATCTTGCTCCTCCACCAAACTCAAAGTGAGTTATACCAGCTTCTTTCGCAGCTTCTACAGCTGGAAAAAAGTCGTCCATTAATACTCTACCTCCAAAAACGGATTGAAATCCATCTCTAAACGTAGTATCCATGACGTCAATAAATTTTTTAGCCATTCAAATTAACCTTTTAAATTTTTGTGATGTTGTACAGCAGCTACTATAGCAGCCATTTTTGCAGTCTCAGTTGAAGCACTTACAGCATGTTTTATTGGTTCTACTTTCTTTTCAGGAAAGAACTTCCCAATAATCTTTGCTTGAATCTTTAAAGCATAAATTAAAACTATTAAAAATAGAAATACTATTCCCATCCCTAATGCCATAAATTTAAAAGCTTCTGTAATTAAATTTGTTTCCATATTACTCCCCGTGGTTACCTTCGTGTAAGTAGTAATATAATTTTATATTAATTTTGCTTTAGTAAAATTTATTTTTATCTTATATTCTTAGAAATTTGTTAATTTGGTCTTTTTAAAGCTTTTTACAAGATTTTAGTTCCAAATTCAAGTAAAAAATTATCTACTTTTTCTAAAATTTTCATTACACTGCAAGTTGCTTTTTCAATTTTATGTGCCATTTTTTATCCTTTTTAATAAATAATATTTCATATTTTATATAAAATTTATAAAAGTCTTGAAAAATATTGCAAATTGTAATATAATTATAAAAAGGAGTTAAAATGTTGATTGTAAAAGAAATTATAGAGAAATTAAAGGACATTCTAAGTCAAGATGGCAAAAATGGTAAGGTATTTGATAAAGACGTAGCTTCAGCACTAGAGTTAAGTCAGGTAAATTTTGCAACAATGAAGAATAGGGGGAAAATACCTTTTTCAAATGTTTTGGACTTTTGTGCCAAAAAAAAGATATCAATAAACTGGTTACTATATAATCAAAATCCTGGTTCTTTAGTTGATTCTACTGATAAATACTGGATTAGATATTATCCTGAAATAAGCGTAAGTGCGGGTGGAGGTGCATATGAAAATGATGATTCTTATGAAAGTTTTGAGGTACCACCATATTTTATTAATATATTAGGGGGGCAAGAAAACTTGAAAAATATTGATGCAATCAATGTAATTGGAGATTCTATGGAGCCAACATTAAATAGTAATAATATAATTTTTATTGATAAAACTAAAAGAGATGTATCAAGAGATGGAATTTATGCTTTTACAACCAATCATGGTCTTTTTGTAAAAAGAATACAAAGAAGAGTTGATGGCCAAATTGATGTTATCTCCGACAATAAGGATTATCCAATACAAATATTAGAAAAACAAGATGTAAACATTGTTGGAAAAGTTATTAGTAGTTTTGGAATGATTTATTAAAAAATATTATATTAAAGAGGGCTCATTATTTTGTATTGATACTTGTTCATATAAATCATCATATGAAACACCAATAAAGTAAACTGCATTAAATTGAGTCTTTTTTAAATGTATTTTTAATTCATCTAATGAATTAATAAAAGTATAATCTATATCTCTATTATCATCAATATCTTTTGTTGTAATATATAATATTTTCCCATATTTATATTTTTTATTTAAATATTTGACTTCTTTTAAAGTAAGCTCATCATTATTTTGTGCTAACAAAAATTTATCAGATTTACCAAAATCAATATGATTTATTAATTTATCTACAAATATTGGTTTTAAATTATGAAATCTTTTTAATTTACTTAAATCTGCATCAAAATCTAAAAAAGTATATACATCTAAAAACTCTCTAAGATATAAACTTGATATTTTTAATTTTGAGAAATATTTATCATCGTAAGAAAAAGTAGTCTCAAAAATAGAGTGTTCTATTAAATTATTTAGCTTGTATTCTTTTGTATTAAAATTAAAATTTACAGGATAAATTGCATCTAGTAATTTTTGATCAGAAAAAATTATTGTATCATTTTCTTCTATATCATCTAAAATTCTAAATAGTTTAGATAGTTTTTTTGGAATAATTTTAATATTAGTATGAACTGTAGGTTTTCTTAAAATATTAAAAAGTTCATAAGTAACTTCATTACAATGAAAAGCAGTAAGTTTTATATTAGATAAAAGATATCTAATCAATCTAATAATAGTCTCTTCAATAGAAGCAACTTTTATCCATGCAATTTCATTATCAGTAATATCAATATTTTTATTTGTAACTAATGCAAAAGCACCATTCTCAATAGCCAAAGGAATATCCTCATCTTTTTGGATGATAAATAAATCTCCCTCTCTTACTTTTTTAGGATTAGTTTTAATTGAATAGATAAAAGATATTGATGGGTGATTTATTAATCTCCCATCAATAATATCAAGTATAGATGTAATTTGCACTAGCTTATTTTAGTTCCTATTTTTTTTGGAGCTTCTGGTCTAATTAAAGATAAACCATTTTCATCACGTGCAGCCATTAACATACCTTCACTAATCATTCCCATTAGTTTTGCAGGTTTTAAATTTGCCACAACACAAGCTTGTGTTCCTACTAAATCATCAGCATTATAAAACTCTTTTATTCCTGCTAAAATCTGTCTATTTCTTCCTTCTCCTAAATCAACTTGTAATTTTAAAAGTTTTTTAGATTTTGGAACTTCTTCTGCTTCAACTATAGTACCTATTTTTAAACTTGTTTCGAAAAACTTATCAATAGTGATTAAATTATCATCTTCTTCTATAGTTTTTTCTTCAACTTTTTTCTTTTTAGAGTCAGACTTTTCTTCTGCTTCAGATTTAGAAACATCAGAAGGTTTTGATTGTTCTAATAAAAGTTCTTCAATTCTTGGGAAAAGTTGCTCAACTTTTGTAATTGTAATATCATCTAATAGATTTTTCTCTTTTAATATTTTATTATAATTTTCTGTTGAAATTTCTAAACCTATTGATTTAGCAATTTTAGCAATTTTTTCTGGCATCACTGAATCTAAAAGTAGGGCAACTTTAGCCATGATATTAGTAATTAAAGCAACTAAAGCCATAGCTTCTTCTTCTTTACCTTCTTTCATTTTTGCCCAAGGCTCATAATCACCAATTGCTTTATTTGCAATTGTTAAAACTTTCCAAATATCTTCAAGATATCTATTAATTTGCATATTATATAAATACTCTTCAATATTGTCTAAGATAGCACTAACTTCATCTAACTCTTTTTGATGAAATTTAGCTACATCTTTAGAAGTAACTTTAAAATCAAAATATTTTCCACTCATTCCTGAAATTCTATTTAGTAAGTTACCTAAGTCATTTCCAAGGTCTGAGTTAATTCTATCCATTAAAGCTTTTTGTGAAAAATCACCATCTTGACCAAAAGGAACTTCTCTAAGCATAAAGTATCTAAATGCATCTAAACCATAGGCATCAGCAACTTCCTTAGGATTTACAACATTACCTTTTGATTTAGACATTTTTTCACCATCTCTAGTCCACCAACCATGTGCTGCGATATGCTTAGGAAGTGGCAGGTCTAATGACATTAAAAACGCTGGCCAGTAAATGGCATGAAATCTTAAGATATCTTTTCCAACTAATTGTGTAGAAGCTGGCCAAAATTCCATATTCTCTTCATCTTTACCATAACCTAAAGCAGTAATATAGTTAAGTAAAGCATCTAACCATACATACATAACATGCTTTGGTTCATTAATTGATTCAGGTAATTTTACACCCCAATCAAAAGATGTTCTTGAAATAGATAAATCTCTTAATCCTGCTTTTACAAAATTAACAATTTCATTTTTCTTTGATCTTGGAAGAATACAATCTTCATTCTCTTCATACCATTTTAATAGTTTATCTTCATAAGCAGATAATTTGAAGAAAAAACTCTCTTCTTTAACTATATTTGTTGGTTTTCCACAATCAGGACAAAATTGTTCATCTACTAATTGTTTTTCAGTGAAAAATGTTTCACAAGATACACAATAATAACCTTCATAATCACCTTTATAAATATCACCTTTTTTGTACATTTTCTCAAAAGCTTTTTGCACACCAACTTTATGTTCTTCATCAGTAGTTCTTATAAATTTATCATATGTAATATCAAAATCATCCCAAAGTGTTCTAAATTTACCAGATACTTCATCAGCATACTCTTTAGCTGTTTTTCCTCTTTGTTCTGCACTTTGAGCAATTTTTTGACCATGCTCATCAGTACCTGTTAAGAAAAATGTTTTTGCACCAGTTAATCTTGAATATCTTGCAAGCATATCTGCAATAATTGTTGTATATGCATGACCTATATGTGCCACATCATTTACATAATAAATTGGTGTTGTTATATAAACATTTTTACAAGTTTGTTCCATTTCTTACCTCTATAATAGTTAATTAAAATTCAAATCCGCCGCCAGCGCCCTTGTTCATTGACTCATAAACAGCGATTACATATTTTTTTCTAAGCTCACAATCAAAAAATTTTTCACAAGGATTACATGAAGATAAAGTTTGACTTACTTGACAATTTTTTAGTTCTTCAATCTTTTTATCTAATTTTATATCCCACTCAGTTATATTCTGACTACTTTGCATTTTCTTTATATACTTCTTTTACTTTATTTATTTCTTCATTAGAACCAAAAAAACATGGGGTTGTATCATGAATATGTTTTGTTTCTACTTCTAATGCTCTTTTAAATCCATCAGTTGCAGCACCTCCTGCTAATTCATAAACAAAGGCAAAAGGAAAGACTTCAAACAGTTGTCTTAGCTTACCTTTTGGTCTATCTGAAGTTTCAGGATAAGAGAAAAGGCCACCACCTTTTAATAAAATTTGATGTAAATCTGGTACCATCCCTCCCGAATATCTAAGATAATAGCCCTCTTTAAACATCTTATTTATAAATTTTCTGTGTTTTTCTGGCCAGCACATTTGTGTTGAGCCGGTTGCTGTGATATTACCTTTTTCATTTAATAAAATATTTTGAATATAATGAAATTCTCCATTATATAATCTATACATTTTAACACTATCCTTAGCAGCTACAACCATCTCAACTCTAGGGCCAAATACAACATATACTGCTGCAATTATATTATCTGAAGTAAAATCATTTTTATAAATACCATAAATAGAACCAACAGATAAATTAACATCAACTAAAGAAGAACCATCTAAGGGATCATAAGCAATTAGATACTCACCATCTTCATGTAATTGAACAATATTTTCTTGTTCTTCACTTACAATGGCTTTAATAGAAGGAATATCAGAAAAAATCTTTTCAATTACAATATCACTTGCAATATCAAGTTTTAATTGAGTATCCCCTGTAGCATTCTCATTTTCACTTTTATCTGTATCTCCAACATCAATGATTTTTTGAATTTCTACACTTGCTACTTTTATTGCATCAAAAATTTCGTTCATTATACCTTCTTTGCATTTTTTTCTATCCAAGAAATAACTTCTTCAGGATTATTTAAATCTAATTTATCAATATTAGATGGAATTTCACTAGCATCAATTGTTTCATCATGAGCAATTGCATCTGTAACAGGGAAATATGTTTCATCTAATCTATTTCTAAAAATAGAAATACGAGGTAATGGCAAGGTTTTTAATCCTTCTACTAAAAGAAAATCAAAATCTTTAAATAACTCTATTATTTCATCAATTGTAGAGTTTGATTGTTTAAACAACGTAGTTCGTGATGGGCTTACAACAGCAACATCCGCTCCTGTTTGAGTAAACTTGTCACTATCTTTACCTGGTTTATCAAATCTTGCTTTATCTTTTGGATCATGCTTAACTATACAAACTTTATAACCTTGATCTTGTAATATATTAGATACTTTAGCTACAAGTGTTGTTTTTCCACTATTTGAGGGACCACTAAATGCAATCGCGAGTTTTTTATAATTCTTATTCATGAGGCAAATTCTACCCAAACGATGGTTAAAGAAAGTTTATACTTACTTTAGTGTAAAATGCCATTTGCTAATTAATTGGAGATTATTTATGAAGAAATGTAATTTATTTTTATCTACTGGTATTTTAATACTTTTTACTGCTTGTACTACTAAAAGTGCTTTAAATCATTTTGAAAAAGATCCAATGAGTGCTAATGCAATTCAGTATACTAAAAAGGCAGATTTAATTTATAATAATGAAATTAATTCTATGATAATTGCTACATATTTAAACAATATTAATAAAGAATATAAATCAGATAAGCTTAATAGTTTTCTTGTTGGTATTCATTTAGTTAATAAAAATGAACATGATTTTGAAAAAAATGATTACAAAATAACGTTAAATGATAAAAAACCCTTGCATCTAAGTAAAATTGATAGAAGTTCAAAATTAGTTTCATCAATTCCTTTAAAAAATAATTGGGCAAACTATTATTTATTACAATTTGAAAATGATGAAAATAAAAATATGAATATTTTATTTAATCATTCTACTTTTGGGGAGGCAAAAATAAATTTTCAAAAATAGTTGAAAGATTTATTTTATCTTTTTTCTTTCCAATTAGATAGTTTTGATATAGGTATTTATACATTAAAATATCTTTTAAATACTCATACTTATTGTTAGAAATTAACTCAATACTCATAAAAGGTTCATATAAAAATCTTTTAGAAAATAAACCATTTGATATTTTTTTATTTAAATATTCATTATTTCCTTCATATATAAGTGTTAAAAAGATTACATTATTTATACTTTTTTCTATACTATCTAGGTGAATATTAGCAAGTTTTAGATTATTTTCAGGAATAAAAAAATCAAAAGAAGAATCACTATTTTCAGGTAAAATTGAAGATAAAGTAGTAATTAGTTTATGATTTAATTGCATAATTCCAAGGTCAAAGTTATTAGAAATTTTATTTGAATCAAAATTTGATTTAACTTTTGCAAGAGAGTAGAGTAAGGAAACTCTATTTTCATCATACTCTTTTAATATTGAATCAAAAGTTTCAATTTTTTCTAAAAAATCAAAATTCTCTAAATCTTTTTTTAATACTTCATTTGCATATAGTGAATATAAATTAATATTAAGACTATTTGTTAAAGCGAGTAAATAATCTTCGTCTTTAGTTATAAGATATTTCCAAAAAACTATTTTATCTTTTGTTTTAATCTCATTTGTCTTAATTAAAGAATTATTTAAATAAATCATTGCCTTATTTAAGTCATTTAATCTAATAGCATTTAAAGCTAAAAGAAATGATGAATTACTATTTAATTCTTTATCATTTATATCAAGTAAACTTTTTTGAAGATTTTTTAATTTTGAATTAATTAACGAAACTTCTAAGAACTTTTCAAAATTGATTTTATCTACAAAAATCTTTTTGAATGTTCTTGAAGGAAGTTTATAATCAAAATATTTTACTCTAAAATCATCACTTACATTTAAAAAAATATTATAAAATTCATCTTTTTTTAAAACTATTAACTTTGTAAAAGGAATTGATGAAGAAAAAACTCTTAACCTTTTTGTAAAAGCAGGGTATTTTTTAGAAGTTTTTTGCATAATTAAATCTAAATCTATAGCAGAGAGAGTAGAGGCATCTTTTAAAGAAAGACCAATTACAATACAATCAGCATATGAATCAACTAAATCTTCAATATTCATATTCATACATTGTGCAACTGCAAAAGTTTCATCATGATCAAATTTTTTAGCAAAATTAAAAAACATATTATTTGATAAGTTATCAACTAAAGATAAAGCATTTAAAGCTTGCTCTTTATTAATATCTTTTTTAAAATATTCATTAATATAAAAATCTCTTTTTATACCTTTATTTATATTTTTAATTGTTTCAAGCGAATCAAAACGCTTAATTTGGGTATTTTCTATTTCTTCTGCCTCAATAATATATATAAAAGCTAAAAGAAAAAGAAAATATTTCATTTTATTACATTCCCATAAATAGTTTTCCTAAAAATGTTTCAAGGAAAATAAGTGCAAAGATGATTATGATTGGAGCGAAGTCCATACCACCAATAACTGTAGGAATAAATTTTCTTACAAAGGCATATGCAGGTTCTGTTAATCTATATAACATTTGAACAATAGGATTATAAGGATCTGGCTTAACCCAAGTTAAAACTGCTGCAATAATGATTACCCATTTGTATAAAAATATAATACTTAGTATTACAGTAAAAACTGAACTTAATAATGCATCTATCATTTTATAATTTCTCCTAAATAATTTTTAATAAAAGGGTAAATATCAGAGATATTTGGTCCTTCAATTCTTCCTGTTAAAATATATCTAAGAGGAGTAAAAAGATTTTTATCTTTTAATCCTGTTTCTTTTATAATATACTCTTTTAGACTTGTAAAATCATTATAAAAAGGTGCATTTTGTAAGCACTCTTTTATTTTTGTAAACTCTTGTTCAAAACCTTCACAAGTAGATTTTGGAGCAAAAATCATTTCTATTTTTGCTTTGATTTCACTAATTGTACTAGCTTCTTCAATAAATACTTTTCCAAGTTTTCCAATATCAGTATCAGCAAAACCTAAAATCTTAGAAAGTCTCATTTCATCAATATTTTCAAGATGTTTTCTATTAATAAATCTTAATTTTTCAATATCTAGCTTTACGGGCTCTTTTGATATATTATTAATATCAAACCACTCAAAAGCCTCTTCTAAAGAAAAAATTTCTTTTGGAGTTTTATTCCCTAAAAGTACAAGGTAGTTTGCAATTGCACTTGGCAAGAATCCTTCCTCAATTAAATATTTCACTAAAATTAAATCTTCTTTTTTAGCAGTTTGTGAATCTAAAATTATTGGTAAATGTATATAATCAATCTGTTTTTGATAATTTAATTCATTTCTTATATGAATTTGCTTAGCAGTACTTGAAATATGCTCTTCACTTCTAATAACAGTTGAAATATCAGATAACATATCATCAACAGAACAGGCATAATCATATGTTGGAGTTTTATCATGGTTTAAAATAATAAATGAATCTATCTCTAAAGGTGTACAATCAAAATCACCTTTTAATTTATCACAAAACTTAATATTTGAAGTGGGTTTTTTTATTCTTACTGTAAATGGTGCATTTACATTTAAAACTGTTTCATCAGATAATGTTTCACAAAATCCATCATATGAATATGGAATATTCTTTTTTTTAGCCTCTTCTTTTAACTCTTTTAGTTTTTCATCTCCACAAAAACAAGAAAAAGCTTTTTTCTTTGACATTAACTGCATTGCTAGTTTTTGATGGTATTTTAAGTTTTCACTTTGATAAATTACATGGGAATATTCAATAGAAAATAGACTTAACATTTCTAAAATCTCTTTATCTTTTCCTTCAATATTTTCATCTTTATTTATATCTTCTATTCTTATTAAAAGTTGTTCATCTAATTGTTTTGATAAAATATAATTAAATATTGCTACTCTTAAACTTGTAAGATCCATATCTTTTGTTGGACTAGGTGCAAATCTTAACAAATTACTTCCTTACTATTGAAAATGAAAGTTTTTTAATCTCTTTATGAGATTTTATATAAGTATTTAAATCTTCTAATTTAAGATTTTCAATTTTTTCTAAATCAATTTGAGATTGTTCTTGCCTTAATCCTCTATAATAGAGAGTAAAGGCACGATTTAATCTTTGACTTAATGTTTCTGTTCTTAAAGGTTCACTTCCTAATAAAAAGTTTTTAGCAGCTTCTAGTTCATCTTTAGTGACTCCACTTTTTACAAATTCATTAACAATTGATGATACTAATTCTTTAGCTTCATCTGCACTCTCAAGTTTAGTTTGTAAGTAACCTGTAAAATATGAATGAGATTTATTCATAGAAACATTTCCATATGCTGAATATGCAAGTCCTCTCTTAACTCTTATCTCTTCCATAAGTCTTGAGCCAAAACCACTACCACCTAAGATAAATGATGCAACTTTTGCCATATAAGAGTTTTCATCTTTTACTTTTACATTAAAAGGACTTCCAAAATAAATATATGCTTGTTCTGTCTCTTTTAAAACAGTTTCAGTCTTTTTATCGCTATTGATAGAAATTCTTTTTAGAGTATTTTCATTTTTATTATTTAGAACTTTTATAACACTTTTTATTTTAGAAATAATTTCATTATATTCAAAATCTCCCCCAACTACTATTATTAGGTTTTTTAAATCAAGTGTAGAATTTAGAAAACTTTTTATATCATTTAATTGAATTTTCTTAATTGATCCAATTGTACCTGAAGAAGGGTTTTCTAAAGCTGTGTCCTTAAATATTAATTTTTTTAAGTTTTTACTTGCTATATAATCAAAATCATTCTCTTTTCTTTTTAAAGATCCAGTTTGAATAGTTTTGATTTTTTCTAAGGTTTTTTCATCATAGTTTGGGTCTTCTAATAACTCTTTTAATAGTTCTAATGCTCTTTTATGAACATCTTTAATTGATGATAATTCTATTACAAAAGTTTCAAAGCCATTACTTGTGTGTAATGAAATAGCTTCACTTTCTAATTTTTGTGCAAACTTAGTAGAGCCTATTTTTTTTGTTCCTTCATTTAGTAACTTAGCTGAAATTGATGCTGTTCCACTTTTTTTATTATCTTGTATATATCCACTATTTTTGAATACTAATTGTAAATTTAGTATTGGTAAATTTGTATCCTTTTCAAAAATAACTGGTATTTTTGTGTCATTTATTTCTAGATGCTTAATTGTAGCAGCCATTAAAAATCCTTGTAAACATAATGTTATGATTATATATATTATTGTGTATTTTAAAATTGAAGTTTTCATATGAAATATTAAAACCTTTCTAATATTTCATATGCAGTATTTCTTTTTGCAGGATTTTCACCTACATCTCTTATTAGTTCAATCATTTCATCTTGATTCATACAGTTTGAAGCTCCTGCTGCTGCAACTACATTTTCTTCCATCATTGTACTTCCTAAATCATTTGCTCCAAATTTAAGAGCCATTTGACCTATATAAGAACCTTGTGTTACCCATGAACTTTGCATATTTTTAAAATTATCTAAATAAAGTCTTGATACTGCTAAAAGTCTTAAATATCTATTTGAAGATTGAGCTTTTAAATCAGGTATTTCTTCTTTTAATTGTGTATTGTCACTTTGAAAAGACCACATTATAAAGGCTCTAAAACCACCTGTTTCATCTTGTAGTTTTCTAATCATTTCCCAATGTTCAATTATCTCTTCATCTGTTTCAACAGTTCCAAACATCATTGTTGCAGTTGTTTTCATTCCTATTGAATGAGCCAATTTATGAACTTCAATCCATTCAGCAGCATCCATTTTCTTTGGAGCAATAATATCTCTTACTCTATCAGATAAAATTTCAGCCCCAGCTCCAGGAATTGAACTTAAACCTTTTGCTTGTAATCTTTTTAAAACTTCAAGTTTAGATATTCTTGATACCTTTGCTATAAATGAGATTTCAATAGCAGAAAAAGAATGAAGAGTGATTTGAGGGAATTTTGTATGAATATGCTCAACTAACTCTTCATAATAATCAATTTTTAATTTTGGGTGAACTCCACCTTGCATTAAAATTTGAGTTCCACCAATTTCTAATAATTCTTCAATTTTTTTATCTATTTCATCAAATTTTAAAACATAAGAATCTTCATCTTTACCATGTCTATAAAATGCACAAAATTTACAATCAACCCAACATACATTTGTATAGTTAATATTTCTATCAACTACAAAAGTTGTCACTTTCTTAGGGTGTAATTGCTCTTTTTTAGCTGTTGCTAGTTTTCCTAACTCTACTAAAGAGGCATTTTTAATTAAATCTAAAGCCTCTTTATTTGTTAATCTTTTATTTGTTATATCCATTTTTTTTACCATTAGTAAATCCTTAGAATGTTGAACCCAATGAGAACTCAAATGATGATGTATCATCATCTGCTTCATCATCAAGAGGTTGAGCAAAAATTAACTGAAGTGGTCCAAAAGGAGAAATCCATTCAAAAAGAGCTCCAACGCTTGATCTTTGAATATCACTTAAATCATCTTCTCCAATCATACCATAGTCATAAAACAGTCCCCATCTCATTTTTGATGAAGGGATTAAAGGGAAACTAGCCTCTATTGAAGTAGCTGCCATTGCTTTATATGGATCGTGTACAATTCCTGTTTCATTTGTTGGAAAGGCATAAGATTTAAATCCTCTAAGTGATTTTGTTCCACCTAAATATAAAGAATCCCCTTGATTGATTTGTCCATTATCAACTAAGAATTTTGCTTGTAATTTATATCTTAAAACCCAGTCTAAATCATATCTATATTCTAAAGAGTAGAAGTATTTAAAGTAAGATGAACTTTTTAAATATTTAGAATCTCCACCAACACCTGCGAACTCAAGTGATGAACCTGCCTTAAATCCACTTGTAGGAAAATAATAATCATTTGTATTATCAAAGTTAATATATGGAGTTAATGAACTTGTAATATAATCTGTATCTGTAAATCTATCATCTGGATCAATATAATCAGAACTTGTAGAATCTGTATAATCATCCTCATATGTATATGTTTCATCAATCATATCAAATCTATATCTAATTCCCGCATTTAAATTTCTAATAATCTCTCTTCCAACCCCAATAGAGAATCCTACAGTATCTTTATCAGAATCAAAAACATCATTATCAATTTCTGTTGTATCACTATGAATATCAATATCGCCATGATATTTACTATCTCTAATAGCAGGGTTAGCAAATTTTAATGATAAATCACTTGTATGTGCAGATAAATCAGCAGATATAGAACCAGAAATTCCTGAACCAAAAAGATTTTTTTCATTAATAGAACCACTAATCATTAGTTTGTCATATGAACCATAACCACCACCAATAATAATATTTCCTGTTGCAGTCTCTTTAACTTTTACTATTAAATCCATTTTATCTGAAGATACTCTTTTTTGTTCTACTGTAACAGTATCAAAAAAACCACTTCTTTTTAGTTTTGATATAGAATCATTATAATCTGTTAAATTAAATAAATCTCCTGGAGCTAGATAAACATTTCTTCTTATTACTCTATCTAACGTTCTAGAATTTCCTGAAATTTTAACATCTCTTATAAAAACTTTTTCTCCTGGTACTACATTAAATATAATATCTGCAGTACCATTTTTTTCATCTTTTTTAATGTCATAATTTACTTGTGTAAAAGCATAACCTAAATCCGCAACTAATGTTTTTATATACTCAGCATCTTGCCTTAATTTCTTTACATTAAATACTCTATCTTTTTTAAGTTTTAATTCTGGATAAATATTTTTTGGGTCAATAATCTCTGAGTTTAGATAAATTGTGATTGTATTTGTATTATATTGAATACCTTCTTCTATATAAAAATCTAAATCAGCTTGATTTGAAGAGAAGTCTACTTCTAAAAATGGATTTTCGATTTTTGCATCTAAATAACCATTTTCTAAATAAAGTTCTTTTATTCTTTTCCCATCATACTCTAATTGATCAGCTTTAAGTTCTCCATCATTTTGTGTTAAAAACCATGAAGCGAACTCTTCTTGTTTATTTGCAGTGACTTTTTCAAATGCACTATCATCTAAATTTTTGGCACCAAAATAGTTTACTTTTTTGATAACTATTTCATCACCCTTATTTACATTAAAAGTAACAGAAACAGCATTTTCATTAAGATTTTCAATATCAACTTCCACTACAGAGTTTATATATCCTTCCCTTTCTAATTCTCGAAGTAATGCTTCTTTTGCTTCTTTTACTTTTTTAGAAGAGTACATATTTCCACGTTTGATACCAATTTGTTTTTTTAAAATCTCAATATCACTATCTCTTGATTTATATCCAACAATATCTACATTTGCTATTGAAGGTTTTTCTTTAAATAGAAATTGTAATTTTCCATTATCATTTGATGCAGAGATATCATCAAAATAATTAAATTTATAAAACTCTTTTATTGCACTGTTTATTTTTTCAATATTAAATTCTTGACCAACTCTTAAATCCAATGTTTCATTTGCAATGGAAGAAGAAATCTTTGTTAAATTAATATACTCTATAGAAGTTATTTGTTCAGCTTGCAGAGATGCTGCTAAAGCTATTGATAATAAGATACTTTTATTTTTCACAATTATCCTTATTTATGTAATTAAAGCTAGTTAATATATCGAAATAAAAATTATAGGAGGGTTAAGATATAATAATATCTTTAAAAAATATTATAAAGGTTTTGAATTGAATATAGGTATTATTGGCTTAGGTTTAATGGGTGGTTCTATAGCTAAGGCTGTAAAAAAATATGGTATTGCAAAAAATGTTTATGGTTATGCCAGATCTAATAAAACAAGTAAAGAAATAGAAGAATTAAATTTAGTAGATAAATTAATGAGTTTTGAGGAATTAAAAACTAATTCAGATGTTATTATTCTTGCAATTCCTGTTGATTCTATTATTGAAATGATAGATGATTTAAAAGATATTGATTCTAATACTACAATAATGGATTTAGGTTCTACTAAGGAGTTTATAGTAAAAAATATTCCAAGTGAAATTAGAAGAAATTTTGTAGCAGCGCATCCAATGACCGGAACTGAAAAATTTGGTCCCAAAGCAGCTATTGATGGATTATACGAAGGTAAAGCTGTTGTTTTATGTAATTTAGAAGAGAATGATGAATTACATAAAGAAAGAGTAATTAGAATCTTTCAAGAAATTGGTATGAGACTTATTTATATGGATGCACATGATCATGATATACATGCATGTTATATGTCTCATTTACCCCATGCAATTTCTTATTCTTTAGCAAATACTGTTATGAATCATGAAGATCCAAAATCTATTATAGCTCTTGCGGCTGGTGGGTTTAAAGATATGAGTAGGGTAGCAAAATCAAGTCCTGATATGTGGAGTGATGTTTTTAGACAAAATAGAAAGAATCTTTTAAATTCAATAGACCTTTTTGAAAAAAATATGCAAGAAGTTAGAGCTATGGTAGAAAATGAAGATTATGATAAATTAAAAATATGGATGAAAAAAGCAAATACTTTACATGAGATTTTATAAAAAATAGTGTAAGACAAATTCAAGAGTTAAATATTTAAAATTGACTCTTGAACTTTTATTGCTTGAAAATGCTCTTTTACATCATGACATCTAATAATAGAAGCACCATTTTTAATAGACTCTAAATGAATAGCTAATGTTCCAGGTAATCTATCTTCTATTTTTGTAGGAGTTATTTTATCAATCATTGATTTTCTACTTGCACCCATTAATATCTCATAACCAAAATGTTTAAAATACTCTAAGTTTTTAATTAGTTTTAAATTATGTTCTAATGTTTTTCCAAAGCCAATTCCCACATCTAAAATTATCTCTTCAATTCCAAAACTCTTTGCTTTATTAATTCTTTCTTTAAAAAAATTATCAATATCAAATATAATATCATTATATAAAGGTTTCTCTTGCATATTTTTTGGATTATTTTGCATATGCATAATCACAACAGGAACTTTATAAGAAGCAGCAATTTTACAAACTTCATTATTTTGTAAACCTGTAATATCATTTATAATGTTAAAACCTCTGTCTAAGCCATATTTTAAAACTTCAGGAGAGTAAGAATCTAAAGAAAAATCAATCTCTTTATATAAATTTTCTTTATAAATTAAATCAATAATAGGCTTAACTCTTTTTAACTCTTCTTTCCAAAAAACAGGAATACTTCCTGGTCTGCTTGAAACTCCACCTAAATCAATTATATTTGCCCCATTTTTTATCATCTCTTTGATTTTTAAAATTGCATCTTCATTTTGGAATCTACTTCCTTTAAAAAAAGAGTCTTCATTTGCATTTAAAATTCCCATAATTCTTACAGAGTTATTAGTTTTAATAATATTATTTTTTTGCATTTAATTTTTTCTATTTAGTAAAGTTAAAAAAAGTGTAGTTAGAACATTTATAGGTCTTGAATTTAGTTCTAAAAGTTTAATGGATTTTGAAAAACTATTTAATTCACTATCTTTTAACTTTATTTTTTGAGAGTTTACTTTAAATAAAATTGATTCTACAACTTTTTTTGCTTCACTTTTAGTAATTCTTTGATTCTCTTTTAAAAAAGAATATATCTCTTTTAAATCCAAATTATTGATATCTAAATCAATTTCAATTTTAGCAGTTTTACTTTTAAAAAATTTATGAGGCATTCTAGAAAAAATAGTAGGTAGAATAGAAGATTTAGAATTAGTAATTATTATAAATACAATATTTGAAGGAGGTTCTTCTAAAGCTTTTAATAAAGAGTTTTGTGCCTCATTTCTAAAACTTTTCCCACATAATACTATATATTTTTTTTCATTAGAAGCAATATATGCTTCTTTTATAGCAGCATTTGCTTGTGCTAATAAAAATTCATCTTTTTCTTCATTTCTAATAACTTTTAAATTATGTTTTGAATAAAAAGGAATTAATGAATTTAAGGCTTCATCTATATCACTAACAATTAGTATATAAGAGTTTTCGATTTTACTATTAATCACTGTAGCTCTTATTATTAGTGTTCTACATTAATTTCAGCAAATAATGATGCACTTAAAGTTTTATCGTAAAGTCTATACATTTGTAAAAGTTTCATATCTAAAGATTCATCTGATGTTTTTAAATTAAAAGCATCTTGAATTTCTTCATCAAAAACCCAAAGAAATGAGTTTTTAGAAATTTTAGGTAAATTAGCTCTGACATCATTACTTTTACCTATATACCAAAAACAGTATCCATTAGGAAAAGAAATATTAAGCATATCTTTTATGAAATTAATATCATCTTCTGTTTTTAAAGCATCTAAATCTTTATAAAATGATTTAAAATTATAAAAAGGCAAAAAAGGTCTATCATGCTTTTGAGAATTTAAGTTTGTTAAAATATATTTTAAAAACCAATCTCTTTCGCTATCTGTAACAATAAGTACAGAACGACCTTTTTCAAAAATATTAACTACGGATTTAGATACTAAAGGTACCCATTCATATTTTTTCTCTTCTAACCAAGGAGATATCAATCTATCTTCTCTAATTGTGTCAACAGTCCAATTTAAAAATTCTTGCAATCTCTTATAACCTATTTATCTAAATTATAAGCATCATGTAGCGCTCTAACTGCTAATTCTGCATATTTTTCTTCAATAATCATTGAAATTTTAATTTCTGAAGTTGAGATTATTCTTATATTAATATTTTCATTAGCAAGTGCTGAAAATGCTTTTGAAGCAACACCTGTATGAGATTTCATTCCAACGCCAACAACAGAAACTTTACAAATCTTTTCATTGTAATCAACTTTTGCAACATCCTTTTCAAAAGAATTCATAACAATTTTACAAGCTTCCCAATCAGTTGTAGGAATTGTAAAGTCTAAGTCTGTTTTACCATCAACACCAACAGTTTGAACTATCATATCTACATTGATTTTTGCATCAGCTAATGCCGTAAAAATAATTGCAGCAATTCCTGGTCTATCAGTAACTCCATACATTCCAACTCTAATTTGATTTTTATCTAATGCAATACCACTTACAATAGGTTTTTCCATAATATTTTCTTCCTTCGTTATTAACGTACCTTCAACTTCTGGAGTAAAGCTGCTTCGTGATACTAAATTTACATTTAATTTTTTTGCCATTTCTACAGATCTATTCTGTAATACTTTTGCTCCAGCAGATGCTAATTCTAACATCTCATCATAAGATATTTTATCAAGTTTTTTTGCTTTTGGTTCTATTCTAGGATCTGTTGTATATATTCCATCAACATCTGTATATATTTCGCAAACATCAGCATTAATGGCACCTGCTATTGCAACTGCTGTTAAATCACTTCCCCCACGACCTAAAGTTGAAACTCTTGCAGTATCTTGGGCAACTCCTTGAAAACCAGCAACAATAATAATTTTGCCATCATTAATAGCTTTTTCCATATTTTTAGTATCAATAGATTCAATTCTAGCTTTCGTATGAGAATTGTCTGTAATAATTCCAGCTTCTCTTCCACTCATAGAAGTAGCTTTATAACCTTGTTCATTTAAAGCAATAGAAAGTAATGCCGAAGTAACTCTCTCTCCCGAACTTAATAACATATCCATTTCATGTGCAATTGGAGTTTTAGAAAAGTTTTCCGCATACTCAATTAACTTATTTGTTTCACCACTCATAGCAGAAACTACTGCAATTACGTTATGTCCTTCATCTCTAATATTTTTAATAATATTACCAACATTTTGTATTCTGTCAAGTGAGCCAACACTTGTTCCACCAAATTTTAAAACTTTTAACATTTACTTCATAACCTTTTAAATAAAACCTTCATTTCTAAAATATTTTAATACTTGTTTATATACTGTTCTTTTAAAGAAAGTGATATAATCATAAATATTTTTTGTAGGAACAAACTTATATTCACTGAATTCTGGTATTTCAGTATCAATATTAACTTTTGCGCCTTTTTTTAATTTAACCAAATAGTACTTTTGTACTTGTCCATCGAATGGATACATTTTTCTTGCAATTGCAGGAGGAAAATCATAACTTACCCATTCAGGATATTCAGCAATAATTTCTATATCACGCGTTCCAATCTCTTCTTCAAGTTCTCTATATAAAGCTTCATCTGCAGTTTCACCTTCATCAATTCCTCCTTGAGGAAATTGCCAGGCATTTTCAACATCAGTTCTTGATGCAATAAAAAGTTCACACTTTTGAGGATACTTTGCTGATAAAACAATTGCTGCTACATTAGGTCGATAGTTTTTTCCATTTGAACCTGTAG
>JBFHGG010000001.1:0-93540 GCA_041583235.1 Halarcobacter sp. | reverse complement strand
TGCAATTGATGATGCCTTAGCAGATAATAATGAAACATTTGAAGTAAACTTTGCAAATAATGCAACATGGTCAGAAGCTTCAAAATATGAGAAAGTTACATATGATGCAGATGGTGTAACAACAACAATTAAAGATAATGATTTCGCTCTAGAAGCAAAAGATGATATAAACTATGTTACAGAAACTGGAGATGAAAATGTTGCGGCAGAAGATACAGTAGATACTATTTTAGGTCATGACGATGAAAAATTAATTGCAACAGCTAATATATTATCAAATGATTTAGGAAATACAAATATTACAGTTACACAAGTAGTATTTGCTGCAAACACATATACTCTTCCTACTGATGGTTCAAATATTATTATTGATACAGTACTTGGGAAATTAGAAATTAACAATACAGGATCTTATACATATACAGTAGATGATAATGCAATTGATTCATGGGATGAAACAAAATCAGAAGATGAAATCTTTACTTATACTTTAAGTGATGGTTCAAACCCTGATGATACTGCAAATTTAACTATTACGGTTGAAGGTAGAGATGATGCTCCAATTATTCAAAATATTACAACAGCTGATATAACTTTAAACAATGATGCATCAATAAAATATACTCTTGATGTAGATGGTGATGGTGTTACTGATACTTTAGATCAAGTTGCATTATTAGCAGAAGATAGAGGATTAATATTTGAAGAGGATAATGGAAATCTACAAATAGATTTAGGTGAAGGCGGAAGAGATGTTGCTATTGAGTATCATGGTGGAAATGCTTCATATAAAAATATTTTTGGTTACTATGAGTTAGACTCTAGTGGTAAGCCAACAAATTTTGTAATTCTTTATGCTGATGCAGGCGATGAAGATGCAGATGGTTCTA
Source organism: Halarcobacter sp. (assembly GCA_041583235.1). Classification (GTDB taxonomy): domain Bacteria; phylum Campylobacterota; class Campylobacteria; order Campylobacterales; family Arcobacteraceae; genus Halarcobacter. The sequence continues at coordinate 92,650 of JBFHGG010000001.1, read as the reverse complement.
ATTTTGATAAGAATATGAATGTTGATTTAGGTGTATTGCAAGATTTAGAAGGTGAAATTGGATTCTTTATAATTCCTAATGGAAATAGTAATTCAACAATCTCAGATATTGTTTCTGACCTTATGAATAATGATAGTACTACTTGGTCAATTTCAGCAGATGCTACAAATCACATTGTATTTAGTGATGGCTCAAGTGATGTTACTACTAATGCAACATACTATACAGACAACAACTTAAGTACAGATGGTAGAGATCATGCAATAGCTGGAATAAATACAGAGGGTAATGGTATTACAATCGGATTTGAAGATTTACCAGAAAATTCAACAGATCAAGATTATGATGATTTTGTATTTACTATTAAATATTGTGATACTACAGGAGATAATGGACAATTATTTACAAATGTCAACTTTACAGATGTTGATGATACAGATTTAACAAGTGCTACAGTTACTTTAAATGATGCTCAAAGTGGAGATACTTTAAGTGTTAATTTAACTGAATTACCAAGTGGAATTAACGCAGTTGTTAATGGTAATACTATAACATTTACAAATGTATCTTCACTTGATGATTATGAAGATGCAATCGAAGCAATAAGATTTGCTACAACTAGTTCAGATAGATCAACTAGAGAGTTTGATATTGAAATTTCAGATGGACTAAAAACTGATTCTATAATAAAAACTGTAAATATTATTGCTTGTGAAGTAGAACCATACTCACCTGTATATGTAAAAATTGTTGAAGCAGATAGTGTAACTGAAGGAGATACAGATAATACTCTTGTTCATAAAGTTATATTAGTGGATGCCGCAGGAAATGCTGTTAGTGTTCCTGCTGGCGAAACTGTAGAAGTTACATTAAATTATACAGATGGAACAGGATTAACTAATGATGACTTTACATCAACAAGACAAACTACAGTTATAATAAATGGTGGAGAATCTGAAGTCACAGTTACAAACTATGTAAAAGATGATTTAGTTGATGAAGACACTGAATCATATAATGTTGAAATTGCATCAATTAATAATAATCCATTTGATACAGATTTAATCAATGCTGGAACATCAACTACTGGAACTATTATAGATGATGACACAGTTATAGTTGAAAGTATCACTCCTGATACAGTAAATGAAGGAGAAGAACTTGTTCATACTGTAACCTTAAGTGGTATTGCTACAACTACTAAAGAATATGCATTTAATATCGCAGATGACTCAGCAAAAGTAGTTGAAGATTATGAAAATGATACTTTAGTATTTAGTGACGGTGTAGTATTGAATTCTACAGGTGATGGACTGATTGTACCTACTGGAGTTATTAGTTTTACAATAACTGTTAAATCTGTTGAAAATTTAGTTATAGAGCCAACTGAAAATTATGATATTTCTGTAGGTGGAAAGACAGCTGAAGGTATAATCTTAGATGATGACATTCAAGTTGCATTAACTACTGAAAATACAGTAGTTTCAGATGAAGGACTACCTGGTGGTGATCCAGATAGTTTATTTGGTGCTGGTTATTCAGATAACACTGATTCAAGTACAGATACAGGAAAAATTGTAATTACAGCGAATGGAACAGCTTCTCATACATTAGCTATTGATTTAGCAACTCTTCCTGCTGATTTAAGTTCAAGTGGTGAAACTATTTCTTGGGTTTTATCAAATAATGGTGCTACTGCAATTGGTTCTACATCTGATGGTGAAGCAATCATAATTGAATTAAATAGTGGAAATAGTACATTAAATGCAGAAGGTTCAATAGCACCTACAGAAGTAAATTATACGGTTGAAATAAAACAAGCAATTGACCATCCAGTTTTAGATCTAGAAGATACACTTGATTTTGATTTCAATGTAGTTTTATCTGATGGAGTTAATCCATCTGCTAGTGGAAATATTACGGTAACAGTTGAAGACGATATGCCTTGTGCAAATGATTCTTCTACTGTTGTTGATTTAACTCCTACTTCAGTAAATTTAATATTTACTCTTGACGTGTCAGGAAGTATGGGTACAAATGTAGATGGAACTTCTCAAGATAGATTAGAAATAGCAATTGATGCTATGAAACAAGTTGTTGCTGATTATGAAGCCTTAGGGCAAGATGTTTTAGTTCAAGTTAATACCTTTAGTACAACAGCTTCATCAGCTGAAAATGGTAAATGGATGAATGCAAGTGAACTTAGTGATTTCTTAGATACTTTAGATGATGAGGGTTGGACAAATTATGAAGATGCCTTAGCAGTAACAGAATCTAGCTATGAAAATTCAACTGTTCCAACAGGTACGACATATGCTTATTTCTTATCAGATGGTGATCCAACTGTTGAAATAAATGATGGAGCTTCAGATTCAGCAGTACAAAGAAATGATGGTACATATTATGATCCATATGGTGATTATATTGATGATCCAAGAGAAGCTGCCTGGGATCAATTTATTACAGATAATAATATTGCAAAAGTTTTTGCGATTGGAATTGGAACAAATGTTGATGAAACTTATCTTTCTCAAGTATCAGATGATGTAATAATTGTGGATGATCCAGCAGATTTAGTTTCAACACTTCAAGATACTGTAGTTTATGAAACAGGTTCTCTAAATTTCTGTTTTGGAGCTGATGGTGAAGCTGATGCTGGAGCGCTTGATAACTCTGATGGAAGTAAACTTGATAATGGTAAATTACCATTTACATGGGGAATAGCAATAGCTACAGATGCATCAAATATAGAAGTATCCATAGATTGGACAATCTCACCTGATGGTACGATGATTACAGGAGCAATTAATAATGAAATTGTAGTTGAAGTAGAAGCTACAGATATTTTTACTGATTCTCCAAAATATGTGATTACAAAATTGGATGCAGATAGTGGGATAGAAGATTTAAAAATCCCATATACAGTAACAGACGGCGATGGAGATAGTAAAACAGCTAACTTAAATGTAGAAATTCCTGTAATAATTGCACCACTTGAACTAGAAGTAGATGAAGATGCAATCAATCAAATTGATATAACTGTTGATACTGATGGAGATGGAGTTGCAAATCAAAGTGTTCATGTTGTGAATATTCCAGATGCAGATGATGTTGTATTTGCTTTAAATCAAAGTACAACTTTAACATCTAATGGCAAAGCAATCTCTTTATCAACAAGTGTTGATGGAAAAACATTGACAGGTTCTACTTCTTATGGAACAGTATTTGTTGCATCTATAATAGCAAATGGAGATTATCAGTTTGAATTAAAAGATACAATTGATCATACAAATACTTCAATCGAAGATCTTGAAAAACTTTCTTTGGATTTAGAAGCAACAACTGGAACATTTACTCAGACAGTGTCTTCAACTATTACAATTGCAGATGATATACCAACTGTTGAATTTACTGATGCAATGAATACAGTGAATGCACAGACAGTGTTTACTGGAACTTGGTCTGAACATATTGGCGAAGACTCTGAGGCTATATTGGGTGCAGATGTATCATTAAATAACATTACTGTTGATGGTTCGTCTATTCCTGTTAGTATTTTTACTTTTGACAACACAACAAACATTGGAACTGGTTCATTTGATTACAATAGAACGACATATAACTTTGATTTAACATTAAATAATGATGGAACATATGTAGTTGAAGTAGATTCTACACCTGTTACAGTAACAATTGATTATAATGAGTTTACAGGTGGAGTTAAAGCTTCGGGACCAGTTGATACTTATATCTTAAACTATGAAGATAGTGCTACAAACGATACGTACAAAGCAAAAGTTTATGCAGAGTATGAAAATACAGCAATGTCTTTAAAAAATCTAGATGGGACAACAACTGATACAACAACTGTTGGAGATGAGATTAATGTTTCCTCTGATGGTATAGGGATGGAAAATAATATCTTAGAAAGTTATTATGATAAAAATGCTGGAACATTTACTAATGAATCACTATACTATAACCCAAATGATGCTGCAAATGCAATTACATTAGCCTTTACAGGTAGTGGTGCAAATGCCTTTGGTGGTGTTAAAAATGATGTAATTTATTTAGAAGTAAATGGGACAAATGGTGAATCTCAAACTATACTTTTAGATAGTACAAATGGTGATTATATTATTAATGCAGATGGTTCATTTACAAAAATTGATACTAGTTATGCTGGCGGATTTGAATTAAGCTCTTATACTATTCCTTTACCAAGTGGCTGGGATGCAATAGAAAATGTAAAAGTAACTACTGGATTTACAGGAACCGAAGAGACGAATGTAAAAATTGCATTTGGCTATGCTCTTACAGAAGTTGAATCGATTGGTAAAGACTTTAGTTTAGACTTTGATGCAACAATCATTGATAGTGATGGTGATACTAACACTACAAGTTTTAGTATTAATTACACACATATAAGTACAGTACCAACATCATATGATGAAACACAATCTATTCATTTTTGTGATGTAGATACTAATGTTACTTTTGTTGTTGATGTTTCAAGTAGTATGAACAATAGTGACTTACAATTGACAGAAGATGCAATTAAAAGTTTAATTTCTCAATATGAGAACATAGGAAATGTGAATGTAAATATCATACAAACTTGGGGTGGAGCTGGAAGTAATGGAACAGGATTACATACAACTGGTTGGTCTGATGAAAATGTAACATTTAATTTATTAACAGACAAATCAGGTACAGACTTTGATCAAGGATTAAAAGCTGCAGAAAGTGCATTTGGCACTGCCCCTGCTGCAGATAAAAGTGTAATCTACTTTTTTGGTGATGGAAATACTTATAATTCTTATGAAGAAGATTTTGATTCTTATATGCCAACATGGAATAATTTCATCTCAAATAATGACATTGAATTACATACAATAGGTGTAAATACAGGTACATTAAGTGATTTAGAAAAAATTGCAGGTGCTGGAAATATTCCTGCAATCTATGTGACGGATATTATTAATTTACAGGATGTTGTTGAAAATTCAGTTACTTCAAGTGTTTCAGGAAATGTGTTAGAAAATGTTGATTTTGACGCAGATGGTGCAGGTGGACTTGTATCTATAAAAGTTGGATCAACTGTATACACTAATAGCTTCACAGATGTAGATACTCCTGATGGTGCTAAATTATCATTTGATATAACAACGGGAACTTATACTTATTCAGCTAAATCAAGTGATTTCAATGTAGATAATACGGAAGTATTTGAAATTATTGCAGAAGATACTAATGGAGATACAACAACATTTGATCTTACACTTAAAGTTGATGTTAGACCATTTGAAACTGAAAATATTGTTGATTTAATTGATGATGATACAATTGATTTATCAACTTATATTGCAAATAATGCGACAACAGCAGTTGATGGTGTTGACATGAAAAATGGTAATGTTAACAACTTGAATATAGATCTTCAGGATATTGTTGATTTAGATGATGCTGATCCAGATTTAAAAATATTTGGAGATAGCGGAGATAAAGTAACTCTTGAAGGTGGAGATTCTAACTGGACAAATTCAGGAAAAACTGAAATCGATGGTGAAGTATTTAATGTTTACCAAGGAACAAATGGAACATCAAACATTAAAGTTCTTATAGATGAAGATGTCTCAATAGATTCTGACATTTAATATTTATAGTTTAAGTAGAAAAGGAGGAACTCCTTTTCTCTTACCTCTCTTTACTTCAAAAACTATTTAACTATTTTTAGGTATAATCGCAAATATTTTACACACTAAACTAACAATAATTAGGATAATTATGTCAAAACAACTTCTTCAAAAACAAGCAGATACAATTAGATTTTTAGCTGCTGATATGGTACAAAAGGCAAACTCTGGACACCCAGGTGCTCCAATGGGTATGGCTGATATAGCAACAGTATTAAGTTCACACTTAAATATTAATCCAGCAAATGATAAATGGCTAAATAGAGATAGACTTGTATTTTCAGGTGGTCACGCAACAGGACTTGTATATTCACTTCTTCACCTTTGGGGATTTGATGTAAGTTTATCAGATATGAAAAACTTTAGACAGTTTGATTCAAAAACGCCAGGTCATCCTGAATATGGACATACTCATGGAATTGAAATTACAACAGGACCTTTAGGACAAGGTATTGCAAATGCAGTTGGTTTTGCAATGGCAGAAAAATATGCTCAAAATATTTTAGGTAAAGAAGTTATTAATCATAATGTATATTGTTTATGTGGTGATGGAGATTTACAAGAGGGAATTTCTTATGAAGCATGTGCAACTGCAGGACATTTAAAACTTGATAATCTTGTAATTATTTATGATTCAAACAACATTACAATTGAAGGAGATACTTCAATTTCATGGTCTGAAAATGTTAAGAAAAGATTCCAAGCAATTGATTTTGAAGTATTAGAAATTGATGGACATAATTTTGATCAAATTGATAAAGCTATTGTTGCAGGAAAAGCATCTTCTAAACCAACACTTATTATTGCAAATACAGCAATTGGAAAAGGTGCTGCAACTTTAGAAGGTTCTCATCATACCCATGGTGCTCCATTAGGAGAAGATGAAATTAAAGCTTCAAAAATCAAAGCTGGTTTTGATCCTGAAGAGAGTTTTGTTGTTCCTTATGATATTAAAGGTGCATTTGATAAATTAATGAAAGGTGTAGATGCAGAACATGCTTGGAATGATTCTTTATCTGCTGAAACAAAAGCAAAAATTGAAGAGTTACAAAATCCTAATTTTGATGCAATTGAATATCCTACTTTTGAAGAGGGTTCTTCTGTTGCTACAAGATCTTCAAATCACAAAATTCTAAATGCAATAGCAAAAGCAGTTCCAGGTTTCTTAGGGGGATCTGCAGATTTAGCTCCATCAAATAAAACAGAACTAGCAGGAATGGGTGATTTCCCAAATGGTAGAAATATTCACTTTGGAATTAAAGAGCATGCAATGGCAGCAATGACAAATGCAATGAATCTTTATGGTTTATTTAGAGTATTTTCAGCAACTTTCTTTGTATTCTCGGATTATTTAAAACCAAGTGCTAGAATAGCTGCACTTGCTTCAATTCCTCAGCACTTTATTTGGACTCATGATTCTATTGGTGTTGGTGAAGATGGACCAACTCATCAACCAATTGAGCATTTATCTCAATTTAGAGCTTTACCAAACTTCTATACATTTAGACCAGCAGATGCAAGTGAAAATGTAGAGTCTTGGAAAGTTGCACTTAAAATGTCTGCACCTACTGCCTTTGTATGTTCAAGACAAAACTTAGAAGTGTTAAAAGATAAAAGAGAGATTGGAACTGTTGCAAACGGTGGATATTTACTTAAAAAAAGAGAAGATGCAAGTATTACTATTATGGCATCTGGTTCTGAAGTTATGTTAGCTATGCAAACAGCTTGTACTTTAGAAAAAGATGGAATCAAAGCTAATATTGTTTCAGTACCTTGTTTTGACCTACTTTTAGAGCAAGATAAAGCATACATTGACTCAATTATTGATCCAAATACAAAAGTATTTGCAGTTGAAGCAGCACGTGGACTTGAGTATTATAAGTACGCTGATGTAGTTTATGGAATGGATACATTTGGAGCTTCTGCACCTGCAGGAGAATTATTTAAATCATTTGGCTTTACTATTGAAGCTTTAGTAGAAAAAATTAAAAACGATTTATAGAATTTTTAATTATATTTAAATGTAAAAGTAGAGTTTTAAACTCTACTTTTATTCTTCAAATAACTTCTTCCTTTTTTTATTAGTAAAAATATTTAAAACAATTATTTAAAGGCTTATCTTAATTATTTTTAAGATATAGTTGCTTTCTTAAATTACACATTAAAATTATTATAAAGTATTAACATTGAGTGAAAATAGATTAGGACAATTGTATGCAGTTTTTGCATTTTTATTTTGGGGTGCAATAGCACCAATATATTTTAAACAAGTTTCAAGTGTAGACCCTGTAGAGGTTCTAATTCATAGAGTTTTGTGGTCATTCTTACTTTTAATACCACTTTTATTTATTTCAAAACAAGTTCAAGTTTTTATAAAACTTATTAAAGATATAAAAAAAGTAAAATATTTAGCTATTTCTACATTTTTTATTTCATTAAATTGGTTAGTTTTTATTTGGGCCGTATCAAATAATAAGATTATGGAAACGGCCCTTGGTTATTATATTAATCCCTTAGTAAATGTATTACTTGGATATTTATTCTTCTCCGAACGAATGAGTAAAAACCAGTATATAGCAGTTTTTATAGCATTCTTAGCTGTATTTTATCAGTTACTTGCCTTAGGTGAGATTCCAATAATTTCTCTTGTATTAGCTTTTTCTTTTGCTATTTATGGAATGATTAGAAAAAAAGTAAATGTAGGTTCTATTGTAGGATTATTTGTTGAAACATTAATCTTATCGCCTTTTTCTTTGATTTATTTATATTATATTATTTCTAATGATACAATCTCTTTTTTAAATTCAAGTGAATATATTTCATTGATGTTAAGCTTAGGGGGAGCAATCACCATCATACCTTTGTTATTATTTAATGGTGCAGCAACAAGAATGAGACTTACAACACTTGGTTTTTTCCAATATATTGGTCCCTCTTGTGCCTTTATCTTAGCACTTTTTGTTTATCATGAAGAGTTTAATTCTGATAAATTAATTACCTTTTCTCTTATTTGGATTGCATTAGTTATATTTTCATTAGATTCTTTAAAAAAGAAAAACAGAGTTAAATAATATGAAAAAATTTGATTTATTTATAATAGTTTATTGTATTATCATTGTCTTATCAGTAATGTATGCAACCCAACCCTTGCAACCACTTTTAGCAAAAGAGTTTGATATTTCTATTACAAAGGCTTCTCAATTTACAGCAGTCATTATGCTTTTTTTAGCAATATCGCCAATTATTTATGGATATATACTTGAGAAAGTAAATGCAAAAAAGATGTTAATAAATTCATCAATTATTTTATTTATTACTAATATATTTCTTGGCTTATCAACTACTTATGATTTTTTTATATTTTTTAGGACGATTGAGGCCTTAGTTGTTCCAGCTATATTAACTTCTCTTATGAGTATTTTGGCCAATATTGATAAAGAGAATATAAAATTTAATATGTCAATTTATGTTGCTGCCACTGTGCTTGGTGGCTTAATAGGTAGGGTTTTTTCAGGATTTATTGCAACAAACTTTTCATATCAATATGTATTTTATTCATTATCAATGACTATCTTAATCTCCATTTTTTTTATAAATAAATTATCTTATGAAGGAGAAGCAACAATTGTAAAACCAAAGATAAGTGATGTTCTTAATATTTTAAGTGATAAGAGATTTTTAACTATTTATTTACTTATGTTTTGTGTTTTTTTTGTTTTTGCAGGAGTATTAAATATTCTTCCTTTTAGAATAAAAGAGATATCTTCAGATGTATCAGAGTTCCAAATTTCACTGTTATATTTAGGATATGGAATGGGAATTTTAGTTTCTTTAAACTCTAAAAAAATCATTAAATTTTTTAAAAATGAATTAAATACTATCTTATTTGGCTTATTGTTTTTTTTATTTATTACAATATTCTTAATAATACCAAATATAATAATAATCTTTATTCTAATTTTTCTTTTTTGTCTTGGAATGTTTACGATTCACAGTGTTAGTACAGGACTTGCCAACTCTATGAAAGATTCTCAGAAGTCTTTAACCTCAGGAATGTATCTTACATTTTATTATTTAGGTGGAGCTTTAGGTTCTTTTACGCCATCAATCATATATGATAAATATTCTTGGGATATAGTTATATATATGTTTTGTATAATCTTACTTTTTATTATATTCCTAGTTATAAAGGCAAAGAGACTATTTATATAAATAGTCTCTTTTTTAATTACTAGATTAATCTATTTCATCACTTAAAGATAATTCTTTAATAATCATATCCTGATTACTACAAAAGTTTCCATTTTTTTCAATTAAAAATAAATCTTTTGCAATTCCTTTTTTTGAACTTAGTTTAGCACTTTCAATTTCTACTTCAAAATCATCAAATACTTTTGCTATGTAAGCAAAAAGTCCTTTTTTATCTTCTGCAATAACTTGCATTGAGGCAAGGTATGTTGTATGGTTACAATCAATAGTAATATTTTCTTTTTTGATTAAAGGAGTGATAGTTTTTGTTTTTTTATTCATATCAAAAGAGTTTTTAATAATCTCTTCTATGTATAATAAATCTTCATTGTCAATTTTTTCATCAAATCTTATTTCAAAAAACTTTTTATCATCATAAAGTTTAAAAATATTCATTGTGGAGATATTTAAAAATTCAAGTTTTCCAAGCATAAAACCAAGATTTAGAGGTACTTTTCTTATGATTCTAATAATTAGACTTTCATCATTTATTATTTCAAATGTAAAATCATCTACTTTGTAAGCTTTAATTGCAATATCTAATATTTCTTTAGCTCTTATTTGTAAAAACATTTGATTGGAAGCAATATACATTACCTTTTTCTTTAAAATATTAGGCAATTCTTTATACTCTTTTGATTTTTTAATAGTCTCTTGTTTTGCTATTCTTCTTGCACTTTGTGTTAATAAAGCAACATTTTCAAAAGCTGGTTTTGCTTGTAAATATAGTTGTCTTAAAAGTGAAGCTGTAGAACTTGTGTAAACACTCTCGCCTACTGCTGAAATATCAGCATAAGTAACAACATATAACATTTTTAAAGTTAGCTCAGTTTTAATTAAAGCTGTGAAAGATAAGATAACTTTTTCAGAATAAATATCTTCATTTGAAGAGACTGTACTCATCATATTATGGTATCTAACAAGTCTTGCTCCTAATTGAACTTGTTCAGGTTCAAAGTTAAAAGCACTTGTCATATTTTTAAAGAGCTTTTCTCCTGCAATATGATGATCAGTGATTCTTCCTTTCCCCACATCATGTAGTAAAGCAACTAATCTAACAATAACCCTTTCTTTTTCATCAAGTCCATCATAAATCTCTTGCACATAAGGATCTTTTATTTCTTGAAGTTTTTTTAAGGCCTTTATAGAGTGTATATCAACAGGATGTTGATGATATCCATCAAATTGTGGTTGATTTACAATTTTTTTTGTAATTGGAAGTACTGATTGAAAAAGCATTCCATTATATAATAATTTCATTATTGGATATAAGTTTTGTTTGTATAGAAGAGTTTTAATATTTTTCTTAAGCTCTTTTGATTGAGTATTTGGTAGTTTAGATTTACTTGCAAAATATATATATGATCTATCAAAGTATTGTACATTATCAGGTATTTCAATAAGTTCTTTTATGAAACCATTTAAGCTTAATGCTTTTCTATGAAAAGAAGTATATAATTTATTTTCATAAATATAAAGATTTTTAGCAAATCTATGATTTTTAATTAAAGGTATATTTTTATAATCAGCTAAAATCTGACGAGTAAATCTTTTAACCATTACTGTCGAGAAAAAATGAATTCTATGTAGGCATTCTAACAATTTTGCCATACATTGTCTCTCTTTTGTCATTCTTGGAGTGTGTTTAAATCCTAATTTTGAACTAAGCTCAGGTAAGACATCAAAGTTTACAATATCAAGTTTTTTCTTAGCAATATTATGTAATGCATTCCTTATTTGAAAAATATATTCTAAAGAACTTCTGTATTTTTTATATTGGTCTTCATTAAACTCTTTTCCTACAAGGTATTTTATATCACTTACTCCAAATGCAATAGTGGCCATCCAGAAAATCATATTTGATTCTCTCATCCCTCCATAACCATCTTTAATATTTGGCTCCATTTTAAGAGGATACTTAATAAGTCTTTGCTTATGCTCTTCAAGTTTTTCCAAAACAAACTCTTTTTTATCGGTATTCCTGATTTTCTTAAGTACATTTTCATATCCAAACCATAAAAATTTTGAACCATAAATTAATCTTGATTCTAAAATTGAAGTTTTAATTGTAATATCTTCTTTTACACCTTCTTCAATCTCCTTTAATTCATGAACTCTAGAACCTAGTTTTAAACCACAATCCCAAGCTAATGTAATAAACTCTTCAATTATAGGTTTTAAATTATATCCTGGAATATCTTCATAAAGAATCATTAAATCAACATCAGAATAAATACATAATTGTTCTCTTCCATATGAACCTAAAGCAATAAGTGTTATTGGAATTGAACTTCCCATAGGCAAGTAATTTTTAAAATGTTTTCTTAAAATATACTTGTACATGAGAATTAGAAATTTATCAGTATGCTTTGTATGTTTAACAAAAAAATCTTTTCCTATATTTATTTCTAATACATCATCAATTTGTCTTAAATACTCTTTAAAATAGTTTTTAAAGACTTTTGAAATTTCAAAATCATTTGCATTATTAGAAATTAAATCTTCGATTTGAATGTTAAGTTCAGTCATCTAAAAAATCCTTATGGGTATCTATTTTTTTTCTAAGTGTAATTCTATTTAATCCCAAATGTTTTGCCATTTGAACTTGAGATTTATATTTTTTAGATGCTGCTTTTAAGATTGGAACTTCTAATAAATATAAAAAATCTTTATAAGAACTATCTCCTTGCATATTTGTAAACATATAATTTTCCATGAACATTAATATTTCATCTTCTCCAATAGTTTCAAATAGATAAGAAAAGTATATGGATTTTCTTAAACTATGAGCATTATTAGAAATATTAATCATAAGTTTTGATGGAATAATTTGTTCTAAATCTAGTGTATCACTGGCTTCTTTAGAGAACTTCATAGTTAATGCTTTAATATCTTCTTCTCTATCTTTTAAAGAAGGAAGTTCAATTGTTATAGAAAACAGTTCTGCAAGTTTTGAATTTAATTCACTTTTTAAACTTGTAGCTATAACTCTTATATTATTCTCATTTATCCAATTAATTAATAAATCTATATTTGTAATATTTTCAATTTTATCAATTATAATTGAACAGTTTTGTAAATTTATAATATTATCACTTATATCAGCTTGTAAGTTTTTTGCTTTAAATACTGTAGCTTTGGGAACAATATACTCAGACAATGACTTCTTTCCTACTCCTGATTCACCAGAAATTAAAGCGTTTACCATAACACTTTGTAATAAGTGTGCTGAATTTAAAATCTCTTTAGAATTCTTCGATATAGCTATGTAATCATCCATTTTTAACCTTTTATTATTAAACTGTAAATCTAATTATTTCTTTTTTGTAAGATAAATAAACACTGAAAGTGCAACTAGTATTAAGGATATACCTGATATTAAATATAGTGCATTAATCATCTTATCGTAATCATTTATTGCAATTTTAAATACCACAATCAAAGCTTCAATCGATAAAGCAATAATAATAGTAATCAAAAACTTTGTAATCATTTTTGTCTCAACTTTTGAGTTTTTTGAATATGATTTAAAATAAACTTCTTGCTCTAAAATTGTTTTTGCTAAGTCAAATATTGCAATTCCTAAGGTTAGTGCAATTATTGGCTTAAATATAATTTCTAATTCAATTCCTTCTTTAAAAATTACAAAGTTTACAAAATCATATAAAGAGTATATGATTATAAATGTTGATAATGCAATCATTGAAAAACCTGCTATTATATAAAATAATTTGATTGCAGTATGAAAAGGCTTATTTAATTCAATAAGATTTAATCTTTCAAGTAAAATATCAATGTTAAAATCTAAGAATATAATTTTTTCTCCCTCTTTAATTGTAACAGTGACACAAGAACTTCTTGTTGCACTACTAATATAAGGAGTAGAAAAAGCAATATTATTCTCTTTTAATTCTAATCTTGATAATAAATATGACCTATCTCTATTTTTGCCTGAATCATCATTTTTACTTCGATAATAATTAGGTGATATTTGATTTTTATTTTTTTTGTCTACTAAATATACTAACTCTAAAGATGGGAAAATATTAAATATTTCATTAAAACCACTTTTTTCATAAATTGATAGAACACCAATGTTTTTAAGGCTTTCTTGTATAAAGAATTCTATTTTATCTTGGTTTTGTTCATAGATTTCTAAAAACTCTTTCATTTAAACTCCTAAGATTTTTAATTATAACATAGAGTAGATAAAATATGTGTATAAATTATATACAATTATCTAAAAAATATAAAATTGATGATAATTTATAAATTTACTAATATTTAATTTTATTCAAAATAAGTAGATTTGACCCCTATTTATAGGGGCTATGTAAATAAATAAAGAATATTAATATAATATTTGTATAATATTTATACAGAAAATAAGCACATTTGATTTTTATATCTGATAGAATTTCGGCAGATTAATTTTTAAAAGGAAAAATATGGAAAATTTTAATGACTTAAAATACATTTTAGATGGTTTCTTATTTGTATTTTCTGGTGTTTTAGTAATGTGGATGGCTGCAGGTTTTGCAATGCTAGAGGCTGGTCTTACGAGATCAAAAAATAATGCGACAGTATTAACTAAAAATATTGCATTATTTGCAATCTCTTGTATTATGTATTATTTCATCGGTTATAACTTAATGTATGGTGATGGTTCATCATTTATGGGTAGTTTCTCAACAATTGATATGGTAAGTGCAGCTGATGCAGCTTATCCTGCAGCGGCAGACTTCTTTTTCCAAGTTATGTTCGTAGCAACAGCAGCTTCTGTTATTTCAGGAACAATTGCTGAAAGAATGAAATTATGGCCATTCTTAATCTTTGTTGTTGTTTTAAGTGGTGTAATTTATCCAATCCAAGGTCACTGGACATGGGGTGGAACTGAGCTTGGTGGTTTAATTGCTGGTTTCTCTGACTTTGCTGGTTCTACAATTGTTCACTCTGTTGGTGGATGGGCTGCATTAGCTGGTGTTCTTATCTTAGGAGCTAGAAAAGGAAAATATGGTAAAAATGGACAAGTAAGACCAATTCCAGGATCTAACCTTACATTAGCAACATTAGGTACATTTATTCTGTGGATGGGATGGTTCGGATTTAATGGTGGATCTCAATTAGCATTAGGATCTAAAGCTGATATTGATGGAATTGCTTTAGTTGTAGCTGATACTAATATGGCAGCAGCAGCAGGTGCTGTTATGGCAGCACTTTTAACTCAACTTTTATACAAAAAAGTGGATTTAACAATGGTACTTAATGGTGCTTTAGCAGGTCTTGTGTCTGTAACTGCAGGTCCAGACTTAGGAATGATGGTTTCATTTATTGAAGGTATTGTTGGTGGTGCTTTAGTTGTATTTGCTGTTCCATTATGGGATAAGTTAAGAATTGATGATCCTGTTGGTGCTTTATCTGTTCACTTAGTTGCAGGTATCTGGGGAACATTAGCTGTTGGTATATTTAATCCAGATGTTACAATTTTAGCTCAACTTAAAGGTATTGTTGTAATTGGAGCATTTGTATTCATTGCATCATTTATTGTATGGAAGATTTTAGATGTAGTAATGGGGTTAAGAGTTGATGAAGAGACTGAAATCACTGGTCTTGATATTCATGAGACTGGACTTGAATGTTATCCAGAATTCAAAAAAGCTTAATAGGTAAAGGATTAAAATATGAAAAAAATTGAAGCGATTATTAAACCTTTCAAACTTGAAGATGTAAAAGATGCATTAGTAGAAAATGGTATCTCAGGTATGACTGTATCTGATGTAAAAGGTTATGGTAGACAACAAGGTCACTCTGAATTATACAGAGGGGCTGAGTATGTTGTTGATTTCTTAGCAAAAATTAAAATTGAAGTTATTGTTAATGATGAAGATGTTGATTCAACAATTAATGTAATAGTTGAAGGTGCAAAAACAGGTAAAATTGGAGACGGTAAAATATTTGTTACTTCAGTTGATGAAGTTATTAGAATTAGAACTGAACAAAGAGGTTCTGAAGCTGTATAAAAATAGCTTGATTTGAAGGAGAATTTTTCTCCTTCAATCTAAAACTTATCTTTCTGTATAATATATATACAATTGACTACTATCTAAAACTCACTAAAAAATATATAATGCTTGTTAAATAAAAAACGAGGGTTTAAATATGGATTTACAATCAGTAAGCTACGTTATTGACACATTTTTTGCAATATTCGCAATGACGTTAATTATCTTTATGGTACCAGGTTTTGCTATGTTAGAAGCAGGACTTGTAAGAACAAAAAATGTTTCAGCAGTATTAATGGTTAATACAATGATATATGCAGTTGCTTCATTGTCATTTTTATTAATAGGATATTCTATTGCATTTGGTGACTTTGGCAGTGATTCTATGTCTAAATGGGCAGCTTTTCTTTTTCAAATGGCATTTGTTGGTAAAGTAATTAATATTATGTCAGGTGGGGTGTCTGAAAGAGCAAAAGTTATACCTTTAGCACTTTTTACAGTTATTATGGGTGGTTTTATTTATCCAACTGTTGTAAATTGGTCTTGGGGAGCTGATATGCTTGAGGGAACACTTCTTGATATTTCAATGTATGATTTAGCAGGTTCTACAGTTATTCACAGTACAGGTGGCTGGGCATTACTTGCAGCAATTTTAATAATTGGGGCTAGAAAAGGAAGATATACAGAAAATGGTGGAGTTAGAGTAATACCTGCTTCAAATATTCCTTTAGTAACTTTAGGAGCTTTTCTTTTATGGATTGGTTGGTTTGGATTTAATGGTGGATCAGTTGGATCAATTGCTTCTAAAGAATCAGCTGATGCAGTTGCTTTAACAATTATGAATACAAATACAGCAGGTTTAGCAGGTGCTATTGTAGTTGGACTATTTATGCAATTAAGATATAAAAAACTAGATATTACAATGGTATTAAATGGTGCTTTAGGTGGTTTAGTTGCAATAACAGCAGGTCCAGATTTATATAATATTTATACTCCAATTTTAATTGGTGCAATAGGTGGTGTTATAGTAGTATTTGGGGTATCATTTTTTGATAAATTAAAACTTGATGATCCAGTTGGTGCATTATCTGTTCATTTATTAAATGGTATTTGGGGAACATTAGCAGTAGGTATTTTTGCATCAAATGGGGAAGATATAACATTTATGGGACAATTAAAAGGTGTGCTTGTTGTAGCAGTATTTGCTTTTGTAGTATCTTATATTGTATTATTTATTATTAATAAAATTGCACCATTACGAGCGGATAGAGATGAAGAAATGCAAGGATTAGATGTGGAAGAGTGTGGAGTAGAAGCCTATCCCGAGTTTAAAAGAGCATTTTAAAACTATTTTTAATGTTAAGATAGAAAAATTTAGTTAAAATAAGAAGATATAAAAAAAGGAAAAACATGAAAAAAATTGAAGCTGTAATTAAACCATTTAAATTAGAAGATGTAAAAGATGCATTAACGGAGGCAGGGATAACTGGTATGACAGTATCTGATGTTAAAGGTTATGGTAGACAACAAGGTCATTCTGAGCTTTATAGAGGTGCGGAATATGTTGTAGACTTTTTACCAAAAATCAAATTAGAATTAGTTGTTACTGAAGATGATGTTGATTCTACAATTGAAATTATTGTAAATGCAGCAAAAACTGGGAAAATCGGTGATGGTAAAATTTTTGTTTCTTCTATTGAAAAAACTGTAAGAATTAGAACAGGCGAAGAAGATGAGGACGCAATATAGTATGCAAACATTTACTATAAATTCTCCTTTGGATATGCATCTTCATTTACGTGATAATGATATGCTAAAATTAGTAGCTCCACTAACATCAGAAACTTTTTCAGGTGCTCTTATTATGCCAAATCTTGTTCCTCCTGTTACAACAAAAGAGGCTCTTTTAGCATATAAAAAGAGAATTAATGAGGCAGCAAATAAAGAGGATTTTGAAGCATATGTAACGCTTTTTTTTAAAAATGATTATTCATATGAATTTTTGAAAGATATAAAAGATGATATTATCGCAATAAAACTTTATCCAGCAGGAATTACAACAAATTCTGAAACTGGAGTTTCTTCAATGGATGTTGAAGTTTTAAGACCAACTTTAGAATCAATGAGTAAACTTGGAATCCCCTTATGTGTTCATGGTGAAACTAATGGTTTTGTAATGGATAGAGAAGCAGAATTTATGCCAATTTATGAATCTATTGCCAAAGCTTTCCCTGATTTAAAAATTATTATGGAGCATATAACAACAAAAGATGCTATTGAATTACTTGATAAATATGATAATTTATATGCAACAGTTACCTTACATCATTTATTAATAACTTTAGATGATGTTGCAGGTGGAATGTTGCAACCTCATTTATTTTGTAAACCAATTGCAAAAAGACCAAGAGATAAAAAGGCACTTTTAAAAGCTGCTTTAAAAGCTCACCCAAAACTTATGTTCGGAAGTGATTCAGCTCCTCATCCGAAACATAAAAAAGAGTCTTGTGGTTGTGCTGCAGGCGTGTTTACTTCACCAATTGCTTTACAAGTTTTAACACAACTTTTTGAAGAGCATAAGTGTTTAGATAATTTAAATGCATTTATATCTTTAAATGCTCAAAAAATTTATGATATTCATCCTAAAACTAAAACAATAAGATTAGTAAAAAAAGATTTTGCTGTTCCTTCAATTTATGAATATAAAAATGAAAATGTAGTTCCAATGTTTGCAGGTGAAATAATACCATGGAGTATTGAAGCTTAAATTAAATAGATGAAAGAGTTTATTAACCTTGTTTAGCTCTTTCATTTAGTAATCTTTGTATATTTTCGTTTGATTGTTTAGCTTTTACAATTCTCTCTTCTCTAATTGTTCTAAGTGCTTCTAATGTTTCTTGTTTTTCATGGTCAACATTTGCTTGCATTTGTATAGCTTTTCTATTATTTGAAACTCCAGAAACTCCTATGAATTTCTCAGTATTATTTACATATATTTTTGATGAAGCTGAAGTAGCATTTTTATTAAATACTATAATATCATTCTCTTTTAATTTAAGTAATTCAGATACTCTAAGCTCTGTTTCTGCCATAATTGCTTCAATATTCATTTTAGCACCAGAAATTAATGTTGTAATATCGGGCTTTCTACTAGCTTTTTTATTCTTACCTTCACTAAACATTTTTTCTACAATTTTATTTAAAAGTGTTTCTATATAAGATATTGGATAACAAATAGATAGAAATCCAGACTCTTCATCAATAGTAATTTCAAGTACAACTAAAAGTACAATTTCATGATCAGAAATAATTTGAATTGCATTTGCATTTGTATCCCTTGACTCAATTTTAAAGTTTAGAGTTGTAACTTCTTGCCAAGATTTATAAAGATGTTTTACAAACATTTGGTAAAAATGATCAAAAATAGAAACCTCAATTTCTGTTAACTCTCTATCTAAATTATCACTTGCTGCAACTGCACCACTTCCTAAAAGTTCTGCAATAATTTTATGTGAAATAGCAGGATTACACTCTATTACAATTCTTCCATCTAAAGGCTTTATTGATAGAGTATTAAGAGAAGTTAATTGAGGAATAGAAAGAATAAACTCTCCATATGTCATTTGTTCAATAGAGTATAATTTTATATCCACTATTTTTCTAAGCATAGCAGAAAGATCTGTAATAAGATCTCTTAACATCTTATCGTGTAAAGTTGAGAAAGCTTTAAATTGTTCATTTGAAATTCTATTTGGTTTTTTAAAATCGTATATTGAGTAGTTTTTTTCTTTTGATATTATTTGTTCATCATCAGCTACATCAATCTCTTCTCCTGCTTCTGCTATATCTAATAGTGCATCAATTTCATCTTGACTTAAAAATTCAGCCATCTTATCCTCTTATCTCTAGTTCAACATCTAAAGCACCTAAATCTTTTATCATCTTAATTGTTTCTATAATGTCAGTCATAGGTAGTTTCATTACTTTCATAGCTCTAACTAAATCAGATACAGTAGGTGTGGCTTTGCTATTCATAAGTGTATTATCAATATTAACAGCAACTGGTTTATTATCAAGTCTTACATCGTCTCCAATATCTTTACCTTGGTTAATTTTTTTATCTTCCCATTGTGTGTCATTTAATGGAGATTTTTTTATTCTAATTGTAAAGTTATCTCTTGCAACTGTAACAGGTTCAATTTGGATATCAGCTCCTGCAATTATTGCTTCTCTATTCATATCAATAATAATTTTCTTTTTAAATGATGAGTCTAAATTAATATCTTGAATATCTGAAATAAATTTTATTATAGATACATTTTTTGGTTTTTTAACTTCAACAGTTCTTGTATCAAGAGCGATGGCTAGATTTACACCAAAAAGTTCATTAATTTTTTTCTGCACTTCATATGCTTGTTTTGCATCATTTTTAAGTAGACTTAGTCTTATAGAATCTTCATCTCTAAGTGAATATTCTATTTCATTTTCTATTGTTGCACCTTCAAAAATAAAACCTGTAGTTGTGTTTTTTTCATCAGCTACAATACTTCCTTGGGCTAGGGCATAAACTTTTCCATCAACACCTTTAAGTTGTGTAAGTAAAAGTTCCCCATGATCAATAGATTTGGAATCACCAATTGCAGAAATTTTAACTTTTATTTTATCACCTTGTCTTGAAAAAGCAGGTAATTCAGCTGTAACCATAACAGCAGCTACATTTTTTGAAGAAATTGAGGAAGCTGGAATTTTAATATATGAGTTTCTTAATAAGTTTTGTAAACTTTGCATAGTAAAATCTGATTTATCACCAGTTCCAGCAAGACCTACAACTAAACCATAACCAATAAGTTGATTATCTCTAATTCCTACTATATTTGAAATGTCTTTAATTTTTACAGCATAAACTGAATAAAATGTGAAAAGTAGAAGTAATAAAAATCTCAATGGTACACCTTCTGCATAATTAGTATTATTTTATCCAAAATTTTATAAAAAATAGGTATAATAACTATAAAAAATAATTTTAGGGTGCTCTTTTGGTTATATATATTTACGGAAGTGATAGTTTTAAAAAAGATATTCACTCTTTATTAAATCATTCAAATATTAAATTTAGACTTGATGAACATGGTGAAATTAAGGATTTGAAAAGTTTAAATGAATTAAAAGAAGCAATTGAAGATAATCCTAATAATATTTATTTAATTGATGATGAAAAAATTATAAAGAAAAACTCTTTAAATAAAAAAATAAAATTTTTGCAAGCAAAAGATTCAATTGATCAAGAATATTTACTTGATAATGGAATTGGAGATATTTCGGTTGATTCAATGGATGAACTTGCAACACATATTAAAAAAAGATTAGAGTCCTTAATTCATGAAAAAGAATCTAGCGAAATACAAGAATCAATTGTAGAAATGGTTGAAGATGCTTATGAACAAGATGAAACTAAGCAGTATATTCAATTAGATGATGAACTAAGTGAATTATTAGCACATAATAACTCAAAAGAGGATGATAAATTAGAAGATGCTGTCTCTTTAATTGATGATATAGACAATATTAATAAAGATGATTTTTCTTCATTAAAAGATTTGAATTTTGAAGAAGATTCAGATAACATAGAAACAATAGAAAATAAAAATATTGAAGAAGATGTAAATATAGTGGAAACTATACAAGGAGATAAATACATGTCTGATGATTTTTCGCAATTTGATACTTTAAAAGAAGATGAAATATTAACAGCTTTAGGGGATATAAATACAGTAGATGATTTTTCTAATACTTTAAAAGAGTCTCCTTCTATAAATAAGGTATCAAGTACTAGTGATAATATTGAGGTAAATGGTTCAAATGTTAATGATATAGCAGAGTTGATTTCAAAATTGCTTAATAATAAGACATTGGAGATAACAATAAAAGTAAAAAATTAGTATGGATTTAATAGCAATTGCAGAGAATACAGTAAAAATCATTCTACTCTTAGGACTCCCTTCATTACTTGTTAGTATGATTATAGGTTTAATAATATCAGTCTTTCAAGCAGTTACACAAGTTTCTGATGCTTCTTTATCTTTTGTTCCTAAAGTAATATTTGTATCAGTTTTTATTCTTATATCTTTACCTTGGATAGGAGATAATATTCAAGCCTATACGAATAATTTATGGGATATGATTTTGATATTTGGACAATAAAATGATTGAAAAACTATATAAATTAAAAAAATCACAAACAGATCAAAAAATGATGATAAAAGGTCAGATTATGGCTAAAATAAATCATATAGATGATGAAATTATGTTTACTAAAAATAAAATAAATACCACAAGTGTTCAAAGACATGGTGCAATTTCAGATTTTGCTGTTTTAGCAATTCACAGAAATACTATGAAAACCCATATCAATAAATTATTAAATGAGAAAATAACATTAAATTCACAATTAGAGATTATTGTAAAAGAGATTATAGAGTTGCAAAAAGAGACTGAACAATATGGATATATGTTAAATGAACAAAAACAAGAAGAATTAAAAAGAATGCTTTTAATGGAAGAAGAAGCTTCTAGTGAATATATTCAAAGCAAGTATATACAAGGCTAAAGGAGATAGTTTGATTAGATATTTATTTTTAATTACTTTTTTATTGATTTTTGCACAATCAGAAGAGAGAGTAAGTAGTGCAGCTCTTATAAAACAAAAAATAGAAGTCAAAGAATTAAAAAAAGAATTAAATATTTTTTATAATAAAAAAGAAAAAGAGTATCAAAAACGAAAAAAAGAACTAGATGTTATTTTAGCCAAAATAGAAAAAACAAAAAAAGAGATTGAAAGCTTAAAAGAACAAAATTTAGAAACTTTAAAAAATATAAAAGGTGAGGTTGAAAGTAAAACTGCAAAAATTTATAATAAAATGAAACCCAAAATTGCAGCAGGAATTTTTAATCAAATGATTACTGAGGGAAAAGTTGAAGATGTTTTTGCTATAATCTTAAAAATAAAAGAGAACAAAGTAACAGCTTTGATGAAATATTTAAGTCCTAAAAATGCATCAATGTTGACACTTATGTTAAGAAACTATAAAGTAAATAATGAAAAAGAAGGGTAAGTATGGCTGATGAAAATGAAGAGGTAAAACCAAGTAGCGGTGGAAAGGGATTAATGATTGTGCTTATAGCACTAGTTGTTATATTATTAATTGCAGTTGGTGTTGGAGGCTATCTTCTTTATTCAAGTGGAATTTTGAATGGTCAAAACCAACAAACCCCTCAAGAGATTACAAAAAGTGAATCAAGTTCAAAGGAAACATTTAAAGCAAATATTAATGACTTGGTTTTAAATATTACAAATGCAAAGGGTAGAGAGAAATTGATGAAATTATCTTTCTCAATTAAAAGTACCGAACCTACTATTGAAGCAATTGTTGAAGAGTACAAACCAGAAATTATTGATGTTGTTATTGCACAGATTAGTTCAAGAAGTTCTGAAGAGTTATTGACTGTTGGTGGTAAAGCATTGTTAAAAGAAGAGTTAATTGAAGATATTAATAGTATTTTAAATGAAGTAACTCAAAGCAATGAAGATATCAAACAAAATAATGTTAAGAAAATTTTATTCACTACTTTTGTAATTAAATAAAAATGATAGTTGCAGTAAAAACAAACAACAAAAAAAAGACTCTTATAAAAATAGTCTCATTTCTTGCAGTAGTTATTATGTTTGTTTCTTATTATTTTCATATGAGCGAAGAGTTTGCAAAGAAACAAAAAGTTGAAGATGCAAAATTAGTTGAAGTAAATAAAAAAAATGAAATAGCTGAAAAAAGTAGAAAATTACAAAGAATTGTTTATAGAGAAATTGAAACGGCAGTTGATTTAATAGGGCAAAGAAAAGTAATTGATCTTAAAATTGTTTCTAATAAAGCTTTGATTGTTGTTGATTTAGATACAAATTTAGATGCCTTGAGAGTTAGATATGGAACAACAGCATTAATAAAAAAAGATATAGAAAATATAAAAATTGCTATTGATTTAAAGTATATAATAGAGAGTAAATATAATGAATAATAGATATGTTTTATTACTAATCCTTCCTCTTTTTTTTATTGGATGCGTGAAAGATCCAAAAATAGAGTTTAAAAAACCTCCTCAACAAATTCCTAAACCTTTGCCTGTTGTAAAACATAATAAGGGCTCTTTATACTCATTAAAAGGGCCATCTTTATTTGCTGATAAAAAAGATTTGCAAATTGGAGATTTAATACAGGTTGAAATAAGTGAATCTATGACATCAGATACTAGTAATAAAAGAGAAATTACTGGAGATAGAACAAACTCTCTTGGAGGTGGATTATTCTCTGGAACAAGCGGCAATGTTTTAGGTGGAACTGTAAGTAGTGTAACAAGTAAAGCAAATTCTCTTTTAGGTGTTGATTTTGGTACGAGTAGTTCTTCTTCTAATAATGGAGAAGTTAGTACAGCGCTTAATGAAGAGTTCTCTACTACAGTTTCTGCAATAATTGAAGAAACTTATCAAAATGGTAATTATTATATAAAAGGATTTAAAGAACTTCTTATAGATGGGCAAAAACAATCTTTAACCATAAGTGGAGTAATTAGACCTTATGATATTACTTCAGATAATTCTATATCTTCTTCTCAAATTGCTAATTTAAAGATACTTTATACTAAAGATGGGGAAGAACAAGATGTTATGCATGTACCATGGGGATTAAGGATTATACAGAAGTTCTGGCCATTTTAATCTAATTTTAAGAATTGTAATGTAATAATTGAAGATTATGTATTTAAAAGGAGTCTAAATGCTAAAGTCATTGAACGTAGCACAAAGTGGTTTAAGTGCTGCAAAAATTGCAGTTGAAAACGTTTCTAATAACATAGCAAATGAAAATACTCCTGGATATAAAAAGCGGGTAGTTCAATTAAGTGAATTAGAACTAGTTGATGGAAGAATGACAGGACGTGGGGTTAGTGCCGATGAAGCATATAGAATAACTTCTCAATATATGTATGATAATTTAATGAGTGAGAATACAAAATCAAATTATTATGATGAAATATCTTCTTTGGTTGGAAATGTTGAAGTGATGTTTCAAGAGACTGATTCAAGTGGATTTTCAAGTGACTTAGATAGATATTTTCAATCTGTTGAAAATTTAAGATCAAATCCAAATTCTGAAATTTATAGAACTACCTTTAAAACTCAAGCTACAGTAGTAGTAGACTCCTTGCAGAATTTATATTCAAATATTGAAAAACAAGAAGAATTAACAAGATCCTCTTTAGAAGATAATGTAATAAAAGTAAATAATATAATAAAAGAAATTGGCTCAATTAATGAACAAATGGGACAAAATATAGTTGCATCAAATGATTTATTAGATAAAAGAGATGAATTAGAAAAAGAACTTTCAAATTATGTAGATATTGAAGTTAATAGAGATAATGATGATTATGAGTTAAAAGTTGGCGGAGCAATTGCTGTTAGATTTAGTACTAATATTAGAGAAATAGAGTTAGTAGATGATAATGTAGCTCAAATTGATAGATTTACCTTACCCACAGAACAAAACATTGTTAGTGATGGAATCAAAAATATTGTAGATTCCTCAGGTACTATAGTCTCAAGAGGACTTGATGCTGGTGATACTATTACATATAAATTAAATAATGAATTTGAAGTATCTGTTACATTGGGTGAATCCTTAGATTTTACTGATGATAATATTAGTAATGCAGTAACTGTTACTGAAGATAATATGATTAGAGCACTTGCTTATAAAATAAATCATAATTCTGATATGGCTGATAAAGTAATAGCATATAATGGTAATTATGCAATAGATTCTGATGGTAATAAAGTAGAATCAAGTAGTGAAGATAAGTTTTTATTACTTGAATCAAAAATTGAAGGTGAAGATGGATCATTTGAAGGAAGAATATCTATAACTCAAATTGATGATCCAAGTGCAGGTGAAACAAATAGAGATATAGTCTTTAAGGATGAATATCAAAGTCAAGAAGCAGAAAATAAAGTCTCTTTATCTATATATGATAGTGAGATTAGTATTAATTCTGGAATTATGAAGGCTCAGACTGAAAACTTAAATACAAATGCAGTTAATAATAAATTAGTAGATTATAAAGAGAAACTTGATAATTTTGCTAGAGCATTAAGTGATATGTATTCAAAATATGTGGAAACTGATGAAGATGAGTATGTTTATGGTCATATTGCAACGGATGCATATGATGGAAGTGATAATATAAAAAATATAAATTTATTTAATGGTACAGATGTTAAGTCCTTAAAATTTAATGAAGATGCTGTAAATGATTTAGTTCAAAATGATTTAGATTATATGGCAACACTTCAATGGAAAAAAGATGTTGAATTTGATGGCTTTGCACAAGACTCTTCAAGTGTTTATGCAACTTCATTTTCAGAATTTTATCAAGAAATAAGGATAAATATATCTTCGGATAAAGAAAATAATGACTTTTTATTAGAAGCTCAAGTATCAGTTGAGCAATCACTTCAAACAAATTTTGATCAATTAACAAAAGTTGATAGTGACGAAGAAATGGTAAATTTAATCAAATTTCAAGCAGCATATACAGCTAATGCAAAAATTATTACAGTTGTAGATGAAATGCTTCAAACAATCCTAAATATTAGGTAATAGGAGTTTATTATGGCTGATGGAGTATTAGGTTTAGGAACTGGACAAGCAGCTTCTCTAAATAATGAATTAATAGAAAAATTAAAAACTGCAGAAAGAGCTTCTACAGTAGCACCAATTGAAGCTTATATTGAAGATATTGAAGGTGAGGGTGGAGAGTCTGAAAAGATTGAAGAAATTATAGCAAAAGCTAATGAATTACTTGACTCTATAAAATCTTTTGACTTATTTGTTTCAGGTGGTATTACAGCTTTTGATCAAAAAAGTGCAACTACATCTGGAAGTTCAGTTGTCTTTGATGCTGTTAGTGAAACTTCACTTAATGAGGGTACTACAACAGTATCTATAACAACTCTAGCAAAAAGAGATGTTTTTCAATCTGCAGAAATTGATGCCACTGTAAAAGATAGTGAAATTAATGCAGGAGATTTAACTATAGCTTTATCTGGAAGTGATGGCTCATATTCTAATTCTGTTACTTTTGATACTACAAGAAAAACTTATGATGAATTAGCAAATGAGATTAATTTAAATTCTAATTTAACAGCGTCTGTTGAGCAAGTAAGCGATAGTACTTACAAATTAGTTATAAAAAGTGCAGAGTCAGGTATTTCAAATGAATTGAAAATAACAGGTGATGCGAGTATAACTTTAGGTTATACTACTGATGGAACAGCAGAAGTTTCCACTGCAAATATTCAAGAAGCAACAAATTTAACCGCAACAGTAAATGGAATTGCTTATAATGTTTCCTCAAATGTAATTACAGTTGATGGTGGCTTAAAAATAACTGCAATAGAAGAAGGTGATTCAAGTATTTCTATAGAAAGTGATACTTCCTCCATAACTACTTCTCTTGAAAGTTTTGTAAGTAAATATAATGAACTTGTTGCATTGGTTGATGAAGAGTTATATTCAGCAGAAAGTTCAATAGATGATAAATCGACTTTAAGAACAGTTCTTAGTGGAATAAAAGATATGCTTTTTAATTCATATGGAAGTGAAAACGATTTAAATGTATTTAATTTTGGTTTTGAAATTGATAAAACAGGGTATTTAACAATAGATACAGAAGTTTTAAATAATGCTATTGAAAATAATATAGATGACTTAAAATCTCTTTTTCTAGGAGTTGCAGAAGATGAAGGTTTGGGTACACAATTGAAAACCTACTTAGATGATTTAGATTCTTTTGGTGGTTTATTAACAGTTTATCAAGATACAATGAACAGTAGAAAAGAATCATTAGAAGAAGAAAAAGAAAAAGCAATTGAAGCTTTAGATAGTAAATATGATAGTCTAGCTGCACAATTTGCTGCATATAATACTATTATTACGCAGTTTGAAAATACATTTTCTGGTCTTAGCTTAATGATTGAGCAATCTACTTCTAGCTAAAAATAAAAAGGCAATTTTATAAAATAATTATTGCCTTTACAACGAATAACTTTTTTTAAGTTAATATATAATATACTAAAAGCCTCAATACAATACTTGGAGTTAATAAATGGGAATTGAAGCGTACCAACAACAAAATGCAGTATCAGATGATCCGTATTTATTGGTATTAAAACTTTATGAAGGTTTATTAAAATATCTTTCATTTGTAAAAAGTTCGATGGAAACTGGGGATATTGAATCTAAATTTACTTTTATAAATAAATCTGTTGCAATTTTCGATGAGTTAAGAAATGTTCTTGATTTTGATGGTGGAGATGTTGCTTATTATCTGGATGGATTATATTTATATCAAATAGAAACACTCTTTGGAGCTGGTATTGATGATAATATTAATTCAATTAATCAAGTTATAAAAGTTGTTCAAGGATTAATAGACGCATGGAAAGACGAGACAGGTCTTTAAGAGCCCTAGAAGAGTTAATTTATATTGATTCTCTAGATTCTGATGAAAGAGCTGCAGCTCTTCTTAGATGGCATAAGAAATACTTAACAAGTGAAAAAATCACAGATTTTGATCTAATTAAATCTGATTTAGTAAAACTCCTAGAATTATTTTATAAAAATATCAATTTTTTAAAAGAGCATAAAGAAAAGACTAGACAAGATATGATTGAGAATAAAAAAATGCAAAGATTTTTAAATAATTAGTTATTTATATTTATTACTTCTTCCAAAATATCTTTTTTGAAAATATAAGGTCTAATATTTTTAGGTAATTTATTTAAACGGCATTTTTCTTTAAATCTTTTATCCATACTCTCTTTTACATAAGGTGCTATATAAATAAAATTGTCTGAAAAAGATATGGCTATTTTGTGAGAAATTACACATTCTCTTTGTTTAAGAATTTCATCTCTTTGATAGTAACTTAGTAAAAAGCCTCGTTGTTTTAGATTTTTATCAATGATTCTAATATTTATATTATCATCTTCATTAACTTTAAATATTTCAAGTTCATTTTTTTTTAATATTGCTTGCTGCTTTACATTTAATGAGTTTAAATCATTTTCTAGATACTTAAAACTTTTTTTAAGTCCTTTTTCATAATCTTTTACAAAATTATTTGAAAACTTTTTTCTAAAATAATTTCTTTTATATTTATCATCAAAATTACTTTTATCAATAAAATATCTGATATTATATTTATCTAAATATTTTTGTAACTCTTCTCTAGAGGTATTAATAAGAGGTTTATAAATTGTATAATTATCTTTTTTATTAATCTCTTCAAAACTTAGTAGTTCTACAAGACCAGCACCCTTACTTAATTGCATTAAAAACCACTCAAATTTATCATTTAATTGATGTGCTATGATTAAGGTTTCATAAGAGTTCTTTCTTATAATCTCTTCAAAAAAAGCATATCTTATATCTCTTGCTTTTTTTTCAAAATTTGAGTGATTCTCTATCGTTACTTCTTTTATAAAAATCTCTTTTTTATATTTTAAAGCAAGCTCTTTTGCATAAGATACTTCTTCTTTTGCTTGATTTCTTAAATTATAGTTTACTATTGCAATATCAAAAGGAATATTATTTTCTAAAAGAATAAAAAAAAGTGCAGAAGAATCAACACCAGCAGAAAAAGCCAAAAGGTTTTTTGTGGTATTGATTTTATTAATTTGTGGAGTCATTTATTTAATTACAGTTGCTAGTAATTTATCTCCTACAAGTTCACTTATACGTACAGTATAAACTTGTCCAAATTTTAATTTTTCTTGAGAATTGTCATCAAAAAGTTCATTATCATTAATATAAATTTCACCGTCGATATCAGGAGCCCAAGAAGTTTTTCTAGCACTTAATAAATACTCATGTTCATCACTTTCACCATCAATGTAAACTTCAAAAGTTTTTCCTACTTCATTTTCAAGTGATTCTTGTGTTGTTCTTGAAATTATTTTTCCTAGAATCTCAGCTCTTTCATCAATAATTTCTTGGGGAACTTTATCTATTCTATTAAAGGCTGTTGTACCTTCTTCATCTGAGTAAGAGAAGACATTTGCTCTGTCAAATTTATACTCTTCAAGATATTTACATAACTCTTCAAAGTCTTCTTGGGATTCTCCTGGGTGTCCTACAATAAATGTAGATCTTACAAAAGAGTTAGGAACATCTCTCATTGCATTCATAAGTTCTTTTAGTTTTTCAACACCTTTCCCTCTTTTCATAATCTTTAAAAGTTCAGCAGAAATATGTTGTAAAGGCATATCAAAATAGTTTTCAAAAACATTTGAATTTTTAATTTTTTCAATTAAACTAAGTTGTGTTGTTGAAGGATAAAGATATAAAATCCTAGCACTATTAATTCCTTCTATTTTTTCAACTTCGTTTATAAGTTGTTCTAGGCCATCTTTAATATTTAAGTCTCTTAAAAAAGAGGAAGAGTCTTGCGATACAAAAGAAAAATCTACATAACCATTTGATACTAAATTTTTAACTTCTTTTATTAGAGATTCAAGTGTTCTTGAATGAAGTTTTCCTTTAAAAGCAGGAATTGCACAAAAAGAACAAACTTGGTTACATCCTTCACTTAATTTTATATAAGCATGATAAGAAGAACCTGTAATAACTCTGTCATTCTTTTCATTTAATAAAAATACTTCATCTGTAAAAGCTGATCTTTTTTCATTTACTAAAGTATCAATTTTATCATAATCTCCAACTCCAGTAAAAATGTCAATTTCAGGTAGTTCTTTTTGTAACTCTTCTTTATATCTTTCACTTAAGCAACCAGCCATAACTAGAACTGATTCTTCTTTTCTTTCATCATGAAGATTTAATATTGTATTAATACTCTCTTCTTTTGCGCTATCAATAAAGCCACATGTATTCACAATTATAACATCAGCCGCTTCAGGATCATCTATAATTTGATAATCTCTTAGTTTTCCTAACATAATTTCTGAATCAACAAGATTCTTTGTACAACCAAGACTTACTAAATGTAAAGATTTTGTGGGTTTGTTTTCGCTAAATTTCATATAATAATTACTTTCTATTTATTTTCGCGAATTCTAGCATATTATGAAAAAATTGTAAAATTTTATAACCAAATATTATCCAAAAGTCTTGTCTCACCAAATTTAACCACAACTAAGATTATTGTATTTTTTATTTCTATTTCTTTTATTTCATTAAAATCTCTATCTACTATTGCCACATATTCGATATCTAAGCCTTGCATTACCTCAAAAATTTTCTCTTTTATTACTTTTATATCTCTTTGTTCTTTCGCAACTAATGTTGCTGCTGAATACAATGATTTTGAAATTAAAAGTGCATCTTTTCTTTGATTTTGATCTAAATATATGTTTCTTGAGCTTAAAGCTAAGCCATCTGATTCTCTTACAATCTCGCAAGGAACAATATTAATTGCTAAAAATAAATCTTTTACCATTTGAGTTATAAGTGAAAGTTGCTGTGCATCTTTTTTCCCAAAATAAGCATTTGTAGGTTGAACTAAAGAAAAAAGTTTAAGTACAATTTGTAAAACTCCATCAAAATGTCCTGGTCTTGTTTTTCCTTCTAAAATATAACTTTTATTTGGGGCTTTTATTAAAACCTCTTCTTTTTTATACATAGTTGAAATCTCTGGCATAAATAAATAATCAACTTTACATATTTCACATATTTTTTTATCGGCTTCATCTCTTCTTGGATAAGCAGCTAAATCTTCACCTGGTAAAAATTGTGTAGGATTTACAAAAATAGAAACAATTACAATATCATTTTCAAGCCTTGCTTTTTTTATAAGAGAAATATGGCCATCATGTAAAGCTCCCATTGTAGGAACGAAGCCTACATTTGAGGTAATATTTTTTCTAATATTTTGTAATTCTTCAATAGTTTTTAATATTTTCAAAAAATGCTCCTTTAAAATTTATTTAGCATTATAATTTGGATTTAATTTCAATAAAATTAAATCAGCAAACATATTTCCAATTAATGTTAAAAATGCTCCAATAATTAATATTCCCATAATAACTGGATAATCATGACTTAAAGCACTTTGATAAAAAAGTAATCCCATTCCATCTATTGAAAAAATTGATTCAAGTATTACTGAACCACCAATAATACCAGGAAGAGAGAGTCCAAGTAGGGTTATTACAGGAGGATATAAATTTGGCAAAATATAATATCTTAGAATTTTTTTATCATCAAGACCTCGTGAACGTGCAAAAAATATATAATCAGATTTTAATATTTCAATTGTAAGTGATCTAATATATAAGATTAAGCTTCCAATCCCTCCAAAAACAATAATAGAAATTGGTAAAACTAAATGCCAAGCAAAATCTAAATAATAATTTATACTTCCATCATCAGCAACAGAGTGCAATCCTGCAATAGGAAGTATCTTAAAATAGATGGCAAATACTAAAACACATAAAAGTGCTAAATAAAAAGAAGGCATAGAAAAACTCAAAAGTGATAATTGTCCTGTAAATCTATCAAAAAATGAATTTTTATTTAATGCTGCTTTAATTCCAAAATATAAAGAAATAATAAAAATTAAAAACATTGATATAATATTTATTGTAAGGGTAATTGGAATTCGATTTAAAATTTCTGTTTTAACCATTTCTCCACTTGCAAAGGATATCCCAAAATCAAGTTGAATAATGGCTCCTATCCAAGATAAGAATTGTATGTATAAGGGTTTATCAAGTCCATATACGGCTTTTAATTGTGCAATTGATTCTTCTGTAATATTTGGATTTAATTCCCCACTTGCAAAAAAAGAGTTAGGGGCTGCATTTATTGCAATAAAAGAAATAAGGCTTATTATAAAAAGCATGATTATTAAGTAAAATAATTTTCTAAATAGTAGATTCATAAATTATCTCTCTCCTTGTTATAGATTTTTAATATACATTTTCTAATTTTATCATTTTATTGTAAATATAAGATGCATAAGAAGCAAATAATTCATGATTATTTTTTCTCTTTTAGACTATTAATTAATCCTGAAAGAATAACAAAGAATAGTCCTATAAAATAAATTGGTAAAATAGCTTCATTAAAAAATAGAATTAAAAAAAATGCTGACAGAACTGGAGTAATAAATAAGTATGGTGCAACTTTTGAAGCGTCAAAGATTTGAAGTGCTTTAATCCAAAATAAATAAGATATCCCATTAATAAATGTACCATTTATTATAATACTAATCCAATCTTTACTTGATGGAATAATGAAATTAGAGTATGTTCCTACTGTTATTGTAGAATAAATTATTGCGGATAAAAAATAAATCATTACAGCATTTGTAGGGTTTATCTTAACAATTTTACTTAATACAGAGAACAATGCAAAAGCAATAGTCCCTGCCATAACAATCAATAATACATCAATTTGAGAAAAATCTAAACTAAGGAAATCCCCTTTTGTAATAACTAAACTTACCCCGAAGAAACCAAAAATAATTGAAAGAAGTTTTCTTTTAGTAAAATTTTCTTTTAATATTACTAAGGATAAAAAAACTATAAATATGGGCCACATATATTGAATTACTAAAACTTCTAATCCATTTGCATGTTTATATCCAAAATAAAGAAGTAAATAATACATAAAGTCTAAAAAACCTAAGGTAAATAAAATTAAAAATATTTTTTTTGAATATGATAATATCTCTTTTAAGTTACGCTCAAAAAGTGAAACAATAAATAGAGATAAAAAAGAGACTATTGAAGAATATAAAAGATATTGATGATGGTCTAATCCTGATTGTGCAAACTTGGCAAAAGTTGGAATTAGTGACCATAGAAAAATACATAAAATGATATAAATAATTCCTAGTTTTGATTTATTGATACTTTGCATTAATAGCCTTATTTAATAAAATGAAAATGAAAGTATACATCTAAATTAATTAAGAGCATTTGACTTAATAAAATTTAATGTTTTACTCAAAAATATATAATATTTTTATCTCTTTAGAATTCCCATTTCTTGGTATTTAATTATGAAAAATAAAATGATTATTAGATATAATAAAATATTTAAAAAAAATTATAGACTAAATAGGTTTTAAAAATGATAGGTATAGATATAACATCAGTTAATAGAATAAAAAATATGTATGAAAAATTTGGTAGGCGTGCTTATGAACGTTTTTTAAATGAAGAAGAAATAGAGTTAATAAAACGGCCTGAAACAGCAGCCGGTTTTTGGGCAGCTAAAGAGGCTGCTAGTAAAGCATTAGGAACAGGAATTGGAAAAGAGTGCTCTTTTCACGATATTAAAATAAAAAAAGATAAAAAAGGTGCTCCTAAATTGAAATATACAAAAGCTATTCGTAAAAAATATAAAATATCTAAAACATCACTTTCAATAACCCATGACCAAGGTCTAGCAATTGCAGTTGTTCACAATAGTTAAAATATCAAGATAAATAGAAAATCTTCTATTTATCTTCAAGATTAGTAATTAAGGTTTGACCTAATTGAATATTTGTTTGAGAGCCATCAATTGCTTTTCTTGTATCTTCAACTACATTATGAATTTTATTTTTTATAGTATCTGAACTTTGAAGTTGTTGATTTACGTTACAAGAGATATTATTTGAATTTTCACTATTATCATTTGATATAAGAATTAGATTTTTTAATTTTTCAATTGCTTCTTTAGAAGTTTGAACACTATCTTCTACTAAAAGTTGTACAGCATCATTTTTATTTGTAACTAAGCTTGTCATTTTTTTAATAGTATTTATTTCATTTCCAATGTTTAAGGTTGATTGTTTTGAAGCTGCAGCTAGTTTTTTTACTTCAGTTGCAACTATAGCAAAACCTCTTCCATACTCTTTTGCTTTAGAAGCTTCAATAGCTGCATTAATAGCTAACAAGTTTGTTTGCATTGAAATTTTATTATTTGTTTGAACTAATTCTGTTATATGATTATTTGTTTGGTTCAACTCATCAATAGTTTTAGAAAACTCATTTATTGCTTTTGACATATCACTAATTAAGGCAAATAAGTTTTCAACTAATTCAATAACATTTGTACTTTCTTTAGATGCTAATTGTGCTGAAGATAAAGAACTATTTGACATTATTTGTATTTCATTAGAATGATTAATAAAAGTATTTACTAGTTCTTCAATATTTTCAATTTCTACTAATCTAGTTTTAGAAGCTTTATTTACATTTACAGCATTACTTGTCATATTTTGTGCAATATTAAATGACTCATCAAGTTTTAACTTGTCAAAAAGTTCTGCTTTTTTCTTTAATATCTCTAATTCATTTGAATCTATTTCTTGTGTTGACATTTCTTTTTCCTAAATAATCAAATTTTTAATTTCATTGAAACAGCCGTATACATTGATACGGCAAAAGGTACAAGGAAAGTTAAAAAAAATTTATAATAATTTATATCATTAAAATTTAGTACAAATATTTTTTCACTTTGATTAATTAAATTTAATATAATACCTACCACAAAAGCAATTTTCAAAGCTCGTAACAATAGCTCTTTTGATAGAGCAATTGATATTATTATTTGTAGTTTATTCAATACTTCACCTTTTCTTTATAAGATAAGAGTGTAACATAATAAATGTTTAGTGAGTGTTTAATAATTTTTCTAAGCAACTAACTCTTGATGTTTTTTAACTTTTTCACCTATATAAATTAAGAAAGTTTCTCTTTTTTTATTATCTTCAAGTTCTTGTATTTCATAATAATTATTTACATATTGAACCACAAATTGGGAGTTAGAGTTATCAAATTCAACTATTCCTTTAACTCTTAAAATATTTTTTGGAATATTTTGCAAAAAGGTTTCAAAGCTTTTTCTATTTAGTTTTCTATTTAAACTTTTCTTAATACTTGAAAGATTATCTTCTAAATGAGTTCTAAAATGTGTAGTCTCTTCCTTAAATTCATTTGCTATATGATTAGTACTATTATTAAGTTTTGCATTATTTGTTACTTCAAGTGGATTTATACTGCATCTTATAGTTTTAATAACGCTTGTACAACGGTTTTGAGTATGAATTTGAGCTTCAATTTCTTCTAGTTCTTCTCTTGAGATTAAGTCGATTTTATTTAATAAAATCACATCAGCTGCTCTTAATTGGTCTTTAAAAACACTATAAGATGAAAATAGTTTTCTATAGCTTTTTGCATCTATTATTGTAACAATTGAATCAAATTCTAATAAATCATTAAGCTCATCAATCTCTGATAAAAGATTAAAAGGGTTTGCAACACCTGTTGTTTCTAAAATTATTGTGTCAGGTTCTTTTTTTTCTAAAAGTGTAGTAACTGCTGCTCTTAATTGTCCAGCTAAGGAACAGCAAACGCAACCTTCATCAATTTCAACCATATTATAATCATAATCCAAAAGTTTTCCATCAAGTCCTGTTTTCCCAATTTCATTTTGTATTATTCCTACAAATCTATTATTTTGATTTTCAAATTCTATAAAGTTTTGTAAGAAATTTGTTTTTCCTGAACCTAAAAATCCAGTTACAACTATAAGTCTTGGTTTTAAATTTTTATTTTGTTTTGAAGTAAAACTTGAGAGATCTAAATCATAATTAAACCAAGAACCTGAACTTAAAATGTCAAAAAGTTTTTTATGCTTTGTATCTTTTTTATTTTCAATAAGGCTACTTTTCTCATTTGAATAATTTATTGATAATTCTAGTTTAGTACACACAGTATCTTCTTTTTTACTTTGTATTCCTTCTTTATCATAATAAATAGCTTGAACTTTAGATTTTTTTATATTAAAACTTGTGGGATCTTTTTTTGCAGTTCTTGTAAGCAGAGTATTGAAAAAATTAAAAAAAGGCAAAGTAAATTTAAAAGATGGGAAGTTTTTATCTATATGTGAAGGAGAAATTATATATTTTTTAGCCGTTAAATTGCTAATATCTTCTATTCCATCTTTTGTAAAGGTTTTTATTCTATTTAATGTTTTATATTTAATGATAAAATCATCTTCTTCTTTTGAAATATTTATAAGAATTTTTGCAATTTTAAAGTTTAAAAAAACCTCTAAGAAAGATGAAAACCCTTTTACTTTTTCAATAAACTGCTCGCTATTTACTATATACTCTTCAATAAGTGAAGAGTTTTGTAAATCTTTTTCATTTGGTGAAGGGAAGTAGTATAAATCAAAACAAGCTTCAAAATCATCTTTATTTTCTTTTACTTGATTTTGAATTAATCCATAAATTCCTTCTTGATTCTCAAATTTAAGAGTCCAGCACTCTTGTGAGTCATTATATTGATGCATACCTTTATATGAGGTTACTCTTTTTAGTAGAGCATCATAATTTGCTTTTATTAAAAGTGATCTAACAAGTGAATTAAAAGCTTTTTGTGAACCATCAAAATTTAATGGATAAAAGTTTTCTAATTTCATGGTGGACTCCTCAAATTTATAATAATTTATTTTTTTTGATGTGATTTCTAACCAAAAGAAATTACATCTCCATTACCCAAATAGGCTTTACTTTTTGATCTATATTGTGCAGTTCCTTGTACAATTGGATAACCATTTCTAATAAATTTTTCAGCTGTTAATAATCCTGTACAGTGATTACACCCAATTTTTTCAAAATTCCATTTTTTAAGAGAGATTACTAAATCATCATATTTAGGATCCCAATCATCAAAAGGTGAGATATGTAATCCACCATAAATACCATACATTTGATCTTTATCATATTTTAATTCTTTGTATGCAGTATCTGCAAATTTGATAATACCTTGGTGGCAACACCCTGTGATACTTACAAGTCCTTTATCTTGAACATTTGCAAAAATCGATTGTTCTCCAAAAACTCTACAAATAATTGGAACATCAAATACATAAGTAGCAAGTCCTGGTTCTAATTCAAATAAGCCATTTTTTGCAATTATAAGTTCACCTTTATGTCCTGAGTCTTTGATATATTGTAATCCTTCTTTATAAAATCCTTCAGGAATAATAACTTTTAAATTAGGGTTATATTTCATAGCAACAGGAAATCCCCAGAAATGGTCAAAATGTTCATGTGAAACAATTAATGTATCAATTTCTCCACTTGCTAACATTTTATCAATACCTTCTCTTTTAAAAGATTCATCCATCCATTTGTAAGACCAACCTATATCTAAAAGATATTTTTTTCTTGTACCATCTAATCTTTCAACATCAATTAATGCTGCAAATCCTCCAGCATTTTCAGGACTTATTGAATTTTTTTCTGCAATTTTCCAAGCTTCATCTAATTTTTCAGGCAATAAATGTTTAATTTTGTTTATACCTTTTTCGTAACTTCCTTTTGCAAGTCCTGTACCATCTCCAAATGGAGGCCAGTTGTAATCATATTGATTTACCAGTAATCCTCCTGCTGCTTTGATATCCCCCATTAAAGTTGCATTATCAAACCAACTTGTTTCTGAAATATTTGTAACTTTTACACTTTTTATTGCACCAAAATCAGTCATTTTTCTTATTTCATTAGGAAAAAATATTTCCCTCATTGGAGAATAAGAAAACAATCCCATTGAAGCTAATGCCCCAAGTCCTAAACCTGTAGCTGAGCCTTTTATAAAATCTCTTCTTGATTCATTTTCAGTTTTCATTTCATCCTCCTTTATTTAAATATTGTGAGCATTTCACCCATTGTAGGTAAAGAATACACAAGTATAAAATATGCAAAAACGCCAACAACTGTTCCAAATGCAAGTCCTAAATTAAATCTTGGAGTAATTCTTATCTCCTCTTCATCAATTTTTCTACACTGAGTTACTGTTTCAGGCGATAGTTGCCAACCAGGCCAGTTATCCATAAACCAATGATTTATAAGCATGACATTGATTAACCAAATCATTGGAATCATTGGAAATTGTTGTGGATGAGAAAAACCTTTTTGAGTACCAAGGAATAAGTGAGATGTTTTATAATATACATAATAAATTATAATTGCAGCTACAATTGTTATAATATTTCTTAGTAAAACATTAATAGGTTTTGAATATTTGGTAACACAATCTTGCATATAAAAATGAATATACAAGGCTGGTACTAGCCAAAAAATTGCCATTTCTCCTACATGTAACCATCTCCAATCAGGAGACATAATTCTTCTTGTTCCTCTTATTGCTTCACCCCAAATTAATTCTTGTGCAAAATAAAGGAAAAAGCTTAATGCGATTGCAATAAAAATAATTCCAAAAAATGATGAGGTTCTTCTTATCCAATTTGTTTTGATTAGTGAAAATGGATATCTTTCCCAAATAGTTTCATACATCCAAACAATAACAGTACAACACATAATCCATGCAATATTAAAATTACCATGAACAGTATTTGCAAAAGATTCCCACCATGGTGGAGTAATAGCTGCAAATTTTTGCCAAGGATCAAATAAGATTGCCATATGAGAGTGGAAAGCTACAAAATAGACTATCATACTAATAAAAAAGGTAAACATTAAAATAGTAAAACCACGTACTGGTTGTTTTAAGTTTTCCCAAGGCGCACTTTCTACTGCAACTACCCAAGCAGGGCTTAACCATGAAGCAATTGCTGCAAACATTAAAATAGCTTGCGCTGCATACTCTTCTGCATAAAATGGTACAACTCCTAGTTGTTCTAGTTTTTCAGGACTAAAATATGCAATAGCATAATCTCCCAATATTGTTTGGAAAAAAAATTCTAGAACTATTGCAAAAAAAACAACTGTTAATGTTGTAAAAATAACTCCTTTTAATAGGGGGTTCGTTTTTCTTAACCAATCTCTTTTAAATGGCCAAAAATCAAAAATATATGCAATCCAAATCATAATTACTAAAAGCCATCTACACCACATATATCCAACATATGGAGTATACATTCGCATAAGACCTCTAGGGTCCTGGAATATCCACCATGAAGCATAAAATAAAAATAATACAAAAATAGTATTTAAAATCAATGGCCAAGGGCCACTCCATCTTTTTTCAAGTTTTCTTTCTTCTACAAAAAGTTTTTCTTGCATGACATCCTCCTTTTTAAATTCTTTTTATAAGGTAATTATAGGAGAAGAGTGTCTATTAAATGTAGTAATTAAGTAACTTATTAAGTTTGAATTGTCTATTAAATGTCTATTTTTTTTATTTGTAATTTTATTGTGAAGCTTGCTCCATTTTCTTTATTATTGCAAACACTTAATTTTCCTTTACAATTATCTTCAATAATGGTTTTAGACATACAAAGTCCTAGCCCTGTTCCATTTGAAGAAGATTTTGTAGTAAAATATGAATCAAAGATTTTATTTACATGATGAGGTCTTATTCCTCCTGCATTATCAGATATTTCTAAAAATGCGTAATTTTTATTATTAAAAGTTTTTATTTTTATTTTTCTATTTTTAATATCATTTTCTATAAAAGCATCTTCTGCATTTTTTAGAATATTTAGGACAACTTGTCTTATTTCATTTTCAAGACTATATAATGTTGCATGGGATTGATATATAGTTTCTATTTCAATATGACTATTTGATAAAATTGGCTTTATGATTTTTAAGGTATTGTCAATAATATCTTCAAAACTAGTAAGAACTTTTTTCTTGTCTAACTTAAAAAAACTTCTAAAATCATTTATAGTATTTGATAAGTGTTGAGAAGAATCTTCAATTATTTGCAATTCATTTATAAACTCTTTTTTTTCAAATTCATCAATTAATAGTTTTCCATAAAGGTAAGAAGTAGTTGCCGAAATTGACATTAAAGGTTGTCTCCATTGATGTGAAATCATATTTAACATTTCACCCATTTGAGCAAGTCTAGCTTGATATTGAAGTTGTCTATCTTTTTCTCTTAAAGTTTTTACTTGATGTTCTATTTTTGAATTTAAAGTATCATTTAAACTTGCTAATTCTTCTTGGAATTTAACTCTTTGATTGATATTTGTAATAATCCATAAAACTTCTTGATTTTCTTCAATTACATCACCTGTTATTTTTACCCAAATTGCATTACCCTCTTTGTGTTTAAATTTGTACTCAAGATTTAAAGAGTTGTTTTTTAATACATTATTAAAAGCAATTTTAGCAAATTGATTAGAGGATTCATCTGATATATGGAGCATTGTGGCATGTTTATTAATTAACTCTTCATATTTGTAACCTAAAATATCGCAAAAAGTATCATTTGCTTCAAGTATATTTCTATTTTTATCAACAATAAGAATTCCAACTCCACTATTATTAAAAATATGTTCAAACCATTTCTCTTTTCTTATCATAATCTTTCCAAATTAAGTATATAACCTTGGCCATAAATAGATTTTATTAGGTGGGAATTTACTTTATTATTTAATCTTGAAATAAGTCCTCTTACTCTTTTATTATCATTATAATCATCATTAAATAATTCAGTTTCAATATCTTGGCTTGAAAACACTGCATGTTTTGATGAGCTTAACAAGTTAAAAAGTATTGTTTCATTTTTTGTAAGTTCAATTTGCATTGAGTCTTTATATAAACATGAATTTTCTATATGCCAATAAAAATTATCTATTAATTTTAAAGTATGAGAAAGCTCTATAGTATTATGCATTTTATAAGATATTTTTTCAATTACCTTCTGGACCTGCTCTAATTTAAAGGGTTTTAGAATATATCCATCTACTCCATATTCAATGGTTTTTAAAAGATAATCAGTGTTATCATAAGCAGAAAAAATTACAATTGAAATTAAACTATTAGTTTTTCTGATACTCTTAATCATGGAAAGACCATCCATTTTAGGCATATTTATATCTGTAAAAATAATATCTATTTTTTCTTTTTTTAATATTTCTAAGGCGTTTTTACCATTTATTGCTAGAATGATATTTTTAAAAAAAATACTTAACATTTTTGAGGTTTGAATTCTCACACTCTCTTCATCTTCAACATAAAGAATATTAAAATCTTTGCATTTTTCTTTTAATAAATGTAACTCTTTATTGTGCATTTAAATATCTTTCAAGAATAATCTTAGCAGCTATTGAATCAACTCTTCCATCACGCTTATATTTTATGTCCCCTTTCATTAACTCTTCTGCTTCAATT
The DNA here is from genome assembly GCA_041583235.1 of Halarcobacter sp. GTDB lineage: Bacteria > Campylobacterota > Campylobacteria > Campylobacterales > Arcobacteraceae > Halarcobacter. The sequence continues at coordinate 50,493 of JBFHGG010000001.1, read as the reverse complement.
GAACTCATGTTTTCTTCTTGGAGTTCATATGGAATTTCCAAATTCAAAAGTTTAATAAAATGAGTAATTCTTTTTTGCATATCATCACTTGCACTTGGGTATCCAACAATTAATTTTTCTATTTCCCACTCTTTTAAAAATGTATTTACATCATTTGCTGCTTGATTTCTATTTTTTCGTAAAATTGCATTTTGTGGAGTTACAATATTTTCTGCAAGGCTTATAGCTACGCCTATTCTTTTAAGTCCTATGTCTATGCAAGCTAACTTCAATCAGATTCCTTTAGTAAATTTTCGCTACTATTATATCCTTAAAAAAATAAATCTAGGAAAACATAATATGAAATTAGCAGTTTTTGATTTTGATTCAACACTTATGGATGGAGAAACTATTGACTTTTTAGCAGCTCCTTTAGGTTTAGAAGAGAAAGTTGCAGCAATTACTGAAAAAGCAATGGCTGGAGAGCTTGATTTTTTTGAATCTTTGATTGAAAGAGTCTCATTACTAAAAGGTTTAGAGTATAAAAAAGCTGTAGAAATTTGTAAAGATTTACCCATTATGCCAGGGGCTTATGAAACAGTATCTGAGCTTAAAAAACAAGGATATAAAGTTGTTTGTTTTTCAGGTGGTTTTAGAATTGGAACAACTCCAGCAAAAGAGAAACTAGGTCTTGATGCAGACTTTTCAAATATATTACATGAAAAAGATGGGATTTTAACAGGTCTTGTTGGTGGCGATATGATGTTTGGTTTCTCAAAAGGCGATATGATAAAAAGAGTTCAAGCTATGTTAGGAGTTTCAAAAGAGAATACTTTAGTAGCAGGTGATGGGGCAAATGATGTTTCAATGTTCCCTTATGCAGGGAAAAGAGTTGCTTTTTGTGCAAGAGAGATTTTGAAAAAAGAGGCTAATATTATTGTTGATACAAAAGATTTAACAAAAATATTAGACCATATATAAAAGGAAAATAGATGAGTTTAAAAGAAGATATTAATTTTTCACTTTGGTGTGATTTTATAGAAAGAGATTTTTTAGAGAATAAATTTCAAGATATAATAAAAGAAGGAGTTATTCATGGAGCAACTTCGAATCCTGCAATATTTGAGTCATCAATTTCAAATTCAGTTGCTTATGGACAACAATTACAAATGTTACAAGCAAATGAACCTAAAACAATATATGAAGAATTAGCAATAACTGATATTAAAAGAGCAGCTGAATTATTAGATGATTTACATCTTGAAGATTTAGATGATGGTTTTATTTCAATTGAAGTAGATCCTTCATTGTGTGATGATGCTCTTGGAACTATTGAAGAAGGAATTAGATTAAATTCTCAAATTGGTGCAGATAATGTAATGATTAAAGTTCCTGCAACAGAAGCTGGATATGTAGCAATGAAAGAGTTAACTTCTCAAGGTATTAATGTAAATGCAACTTTAATATTTTCACCTTCTCAAGCTATAAGATGTGCAAAAGCATTAGATGAAGGAATTAAAGCTTCAAATAAAGATATAAAAGCAGTTGTTTCTGTTTTTGTTTCAAGATTTGATAGAATGTGTGATAGTGAATTTTTAGCTAAAGGTCTAAAAAGTGGAAGATTAGGAATTGTAAATGCAACTAAATGTTATCATGAAGTTGAAAAAATTGCTAATAAAAATATAAGAACACTTTTTGCAAGTACAGGGGTAAAAGGGAATGATTTATCAGGTAGTTATTATGTAGATAATTTAATCTTCCCTCACTCTGTAAATACTGCGCCTTTAGGTACAATTGAAGATTGGCTTGAAGATGGTAAAAAAGAAGAAAGTACTATTTTGAGTGAAATTGAGTGTGATAAATATTTTGATGATTTACTTTCACATAAAATTGATATAAATAAGGTTTATAACAAACTATTAAATGATGGTTTAGACTCTTTTAAAGACTCTTTTAAAGATTTACTTTCTAAACTACAAAAAGACTAAATTAATTTTACATGTAAGCTAAAAGTATTTTTTAGCCTACATGTTAACTACTTAAGTGAACTTTCGATAAAATTTCTCACTATTTAAAATATAAGGTCACATTATGAATAACTGGAATCCAAGCTCTTGGCGAGACTTTCCTATAAAGCAACAACCTACATACCAAGATTTAGAAAAATTAAAAAAAGTTGAAAAAGAACTTTCTTCATATCCTCCATTAATTTTTGCAGGAGAAGCAGAAAGATTAAAAGCGCAGTTAGCAGATGTATCAAAAGGAAAAGCATTTTTACTTCAAGGTGGAGATTGTGCAGAATCTTTTGATGCATTTAATGCAAATAATATTAAAGATTTATTTAAAGTAATGATGCAAATGGCAGTTGTTCTAACTTTTTCAGGTGGTTGTCCTGTTGTAAAAGTAGGGCGAATAGCAGGACAATTTGCAAAGCCTAGATCTGCTGATTTTGAAGATATTAATGGTATTTCTCTTCCTTCATATAGAGGAGATATTATTAATAGTGTTGGATTTAATGAAAAAGAGAGAATTCCAAAAGCAAAAAGACTTTTAAAAGCTTATAATCAAAGTGCAGCAACATTAAACTTACTTAGAGCATTTTCAAGAGGTGGAATGGCAGATTTGCATCAAGTAAATGCATGGAACTTAGATTTTGTAAAAGATAATGCTTTAGGTGAAAAATATGATCAACTAGCAGCTAAAATTACTGAAACAATGAAGTTTATGGAAGCTTGTGGAATTACAAGTGCTAATACTAAGCAATTAAGTGAAACAACTCTATATACTTCTCATGAAGCTCTTTTATTAAATTATGAAGAAGCTTTAACAAGACAAGATTCCTTATCAGGTAAATGGTATGATTGTAGTGCTCATATGTTATGGATTGGGGATAGAACAAGAGAATTAGATGGGGCACATTTAGAATACTTTAGAGGTATTAACAACCCAATTGGTTGTAAAGTAGGGCCTTCTATGAAAGAAGATGAATTAATTAGATTAATAGATGCTTTAAATCCAAAAAATGAGCCTGGAAGACTTAATTTAATTGTTAGAATGGGACATAATAAAGTTGCTGATATTTTCCCTAATCTTCTTAAAAAAGTAGAAAGTGAAGGTAAGAAAGTAGTTTGGTCTTGTGATCCAATGCATGGAAATGTAGAAAAGGCTTCAAATGGATATAAAACAAGAGATTTTGCAAATATTTTAAGTGAAGTAAAACAGTTTTTCCAAATCCATAAGGCACAAGGAAGCGTTGCAGGTGGAATTCACCTAGAAATGACAGGACAAAATGTAACAGAGTGTACAGGAAGTACTAGTGCTGCTATTACAACTGAAGGCTTAGCTAGTAGATATCATACTCAATGTGATCCAAGGTTAAATGCAGATCAGTCTTTAGAATTAGCATTTATGATAGCTGATACGTTAAAAGAAGCTAGAGCTTAGAAAAGTTAAACTTTTCTGGCTTTTCTTTTTTCTTATTGTTAATTACTTTCTCATTCCGTAAGCTCCAGCTTCGGAATGTATAGGAAATTTTTATCGTTTCTCTTATAAACCTAGCGGTTTCCGCTTTATTACTTTTTACCATCAAAAAGTAATAAAAGAAAATTATATAGTTTATATATGAATTCCCAAGTAAAACTTGGGAACTAGCATACTATCATCAACAAAAAAAATAAAAAGAGACTTATAAAAAAGTCTCTTTATAAATCTCTTCTTTAAATCCTATTAAAACATTATCCCCATATTCCACAATAGGACGTTTTAATAACATTGGCTCTTTACAAAGCCATTCAAATTTTCCATTTTCATCTAAATTTAACTCTTTTAATTTTAGACTTCTATATTTTGTTCCACGAGAATTAAATACTATGTCAACACCCGCTTTTTCAATCCAAGACTTGATAGAATTTGATGCAGGGATTTCTTTTTTTAAATCAAAAAAATCTGCTTCAATATTGTTATCCTTAAAAAACCTTAAGGCTTTTCTAACAGAGTCTCAGGTTTTTATTCCATAAACCTTAATCATTATTTTTCCTATTCTATAATTTTAGGTACAACAAAATACCCATCTTCACTTTTTGGTGCATGATCTAAAATATGTTTTGAAAGTTCTAAATCTTGTTTTGCAATATCTTCTCTTAAAGGTGTTCCACCTTCAATAGTACTAAATGTTGCTTCAATATTTGATACATCAATTTCATTTAAATTTTCAACAAAATTAATAATATCTGCAAGTTCAGATTTTAGATTTTCTTTTCTTGAATCTTCAATTTCCAAAGAAGATAGTTTTGCTAATTTTTCTATTAACTTATCATCAACTGTCATTTTTTTCCTTTTATACATTCTCTGTAGGTATTTATTTCTTTAAAGTATTTTAAATCATCTTTAAGCGTATAAAAAAATACTGATATTGTAAAATAGGCGACATTATATCTAAAAGTAGTTTGTTCTAGAGTTAATTAAGTTTTATAAATATTTTTTACATAATTATTATTAAAAATAATTATTCTTATGGTAAAATCTCAGTGAGTAGTATTTAAGAAAAGGATTAATTATGGGAAGCCTAATCAATAAACATATTGGCAAAAAAATAGATGTAGAAAAAATAACTTGTCTTTATGAAGAAAAAGATTATCAAATTTTTTGGTTAGGTATCGATAATAAAACAGCTTTTAGATGTAATGTATATATGATAAAAAGTGGAAATGAAGCTTTAATTGTAGACCCAGGAAGTAGAGGTTTTTTTGAACAAGTAAAAAAAAGGGCACTTGAGATAGCTTCTATTGATGAAATTAAAGGTTTAATTTTATGTCATCAAGATCCAGATGTATCAGCTTCAATGATAGATTGGTTAGATTTAAAAGAGAATTTAATAATTTATTCAAGTGATAGAACTAATGTATTACTTCCTCATTATGGAAAAGAAGATTATTCTTATTATAGTATAAATCAAGAAAGTACTTATACTTTTGAAAATGGGCATGTACTAGAGTTTGTAGAAGCTCCTTTTTTACATTTCCCTGGAGCCTTTACAACTTATTGTAAAACATCAAGATTTTTATTTTCAGGGGATATTTGGGCAGCACTTGATAGTGAATGGAATTTAGTAGTAGATGATTTTGAAACACATTCAAATAATATGGATCTATTTCATATAGATTATATGGCTTCAAATATTGCAGCACAAGGTTTTGTAAATAAAATTGAAGATAAAGAAATAGCTGCTATCTTGCCTCAACATGGTTCAATTATAAATAAAAAAAATGTAGAAAATGCATTGAATTATTTAAGAGAATTAAGATGTGGCACAGATATTATTTATGGAGATTTGAGATAGTTATATCTCAACTCCTCTTTTTTTATAAAATTCTTTTTTAAATTCAAGCCAATTATCTGCTAAAATTGCCTCTCTTGCTTGTTTCATAAGATTTAAATAGTAATGAATATTATGCATTGAACCTAATCTAAAATAGGTCATTTCTCCAGCTCTATAGAGATGATTTAAGTATGCTCTTGAAAAATTTTTACAAGTATAACAATCACACTCTTCATCTATTGGTTTTGCATCTTCTTTAAATTTTGCACCTCTAATATTCAGTCTTCCAAAAGATGTGAATAGTGTTCCATTTCTTGCATTTCTTGTAGGCATTACGCAATCAAACATATCAACACCACGTTCAATATTCTCTATTAAATCTTCAGGTGTTCCAACTCCCATCAAATATCTTGGTTTATTTTCTGGCATAAAATCAGTTGTCCATTCAACAGTTTCATACATATCTGCATTTGGTTCACCAACAGATAATCCACCAATTGCATAACCATCGAAATCTTCTAAGGCGCAAAGTTGTTCAGCACTCATTTTTCTAAACTCTTTATCTGTTCCACCTTGAATAATTGCAAAAATATTTTGATTTACTCCAATACCTTTCTCTTTTTGACTCATATGATAAGTTATTGCTTCTTTTGCCCAAGCAGTTGTTCTTTCAATTGATTTTTGTATTCTTTCTTTAGTATTTGGTAATGCAACCAAATCATCTAATATCATCATAATATCGCTTCCTAAATCATACTGAGTATCAAGTACACTTTGTGGAGTAAAATAGTGTTTACTTCCATCAATATGAGATTTGAACATTACACCATTTTCATCTGTTTTTGAAGTATCACTTAATGAAAAAGCCTGAAAACCACCAGAGTCAGTTAAAAAAGAGTTTGGAAATTTAGAGAAGCCATGAAGTCCTCCAAATTTTTTGATAATTTTACTTCCTGGTCTTAGGTATAAATGATAAGTATTCCCAAGTATTATCTTTGCACCCATACTTAACATATCATTAGCATCAAGTGCTTTTACAGTGGCTTGCGTTCCAACTGGCATAAAAACTGGAGTTTGTATTGTGCTATGAGCTGTTTTAATTGTGCATGCTCTTGTTTTATGATTTGACTTCGCGTCAATTTTAAAATCCATTAAAAATATTCCTTTATATAAAAACCCGATTATAACTAATTTTATGTTTGAATCTATTTATATATTATTCAAAAAAAATTTATTTTAATTATAAGCTATATTCTGTTAAACTGAATTTCATGTAAATATAAAATTAACTATTCTAGAAAGGTTAGTTATGAAATTTTTTATAATTCTTTTTTTATTTTTTTCTTCTTTTTCTATAGCAAAAGAAGAAAAAAAAGTGAACTTAGATGAAGAGTTTCATTTAGCCATTGCAATTTATAAGTATAAAGATAGTCATAGAGAAAAAATAAAGAGTGTAGTTTCAAGAATATCTTCTATTCTTGAAAAAGAATTAAATTCGAAATTTAGAGTTTCCTATATCGATAATGTAGAAGATGAGATAAATCATTATATTGATTATGATAAGTCAAATATTATTATAGTTTATACTTCTACTTATTTAGAAAACAAAAAACTTTTAAAGAAATATTCAAAAAGTCCATTTTATATATCAGGAGAAGAGGGATCAATTCAGTATTATTTAATAGCAAATAAAAGTTCTAATATAAAAAAGTTAAAAGATATAGAAGGGAAAAATTTTATTACTTTTAGAGGCTATAATAATTATAATAATTGGCTAGATTTTATTACTTTAAAAGAGTTAAACACTTCTTATCATAAAATGATTTCTTCAAGTAAAGCCGTGTATTCTTTAAAAAGACTCTTACTTGATGTATATTTTAAAAAATATGATTTTACAGTTGTTCCTAAAAATGTGTATAATGATATGCTTTTATTAAATCCATCATTAGAGAATGAGTTACTTATTATAAAGAAATCTAAGCCAATATTTCAAGATGTCTTAGGTTTAATTCATAAAAAAATGCCTCGAAAAATGCTTGACAAATTATTTAAAGTAATTGAAAGTAATAGTTTTAAAGATGAAGAAGAGAATATACTCTCTGTAATAAATAGATGGAAAATCGAGAATTTTGAATATGAAAAATTAGAAGAATTGGAATCTTTTTGGATTGAATATAAAAAACTTAGTTATAAAAGTAGGTGAAAAGTTTATATAATCTTTTACTTAATTTAAATATAATTTTACTTTGTATTTCTATTAAATCTTAAAAATTATTTCTTTTTAAGATTAATTCTTTTTTTTAATATATATGTGATATACTAGTGAAAGGTATTTGAATGAAAAAAATATATTTTATTATTTTATTATTTTCTAGTTTATCTTCGAAAGAATTAACACTTAATTTAGACCAAGCAATTACTTTGGCATTAAAAAATAATGCTTTAAATAAAATTTCAAGACTAAATTTGGAAATTGCAAATGCACAGTACCAACAAGCTTTAAGTGCAAATTATCCAAGCTTGGATGCGATTCTTTATGCTAATAGAGATGATAAAGATACCATTTATCAACAAAGAGGAGAATTTGCTTTACCTTCAGATTTATCTGCAATATTAGGTGGTTTTGGTTTAAGTTCAACTAGTATTAGTGCAGATATAGACACTATTGCAAAAGGTAGAGATACTATAAGAGGGCAAGTTGAAGTAAACTATCCTATTTATACAGGTGGTAAAATTTCAGCTATTATCGAACAAGCAAGACTAAATAAAAGTATTGCAAAACAATCATTTATTAGAAATAAAAATTCAATTGTATTTGATGTTAAAAAATATTATTATGGATATATTTTAACGAATGAACTTTACACTTTAATAGATAGTATTTATAAAAATATGAAGTTTTCAACAGAATTAGCAAAAGAATTTTTAGAGCATGGAAGTGATTTAAAAATAAAAAGAACAGACTATTTATCAGCAAAATTAACAACATCACTTATTCAATCAACTTTAACAAAAATAGAATTAAATAAAAAAATGTTAGAAGGTGCAATAGCAAACTTAATTGGACTTAGATATGACGATATTTTAAAAATCAAATATAAAAAACAAAAAATATTAAGACAAAATTTTCCCTTGCAAAAATTAATAAAAAAAGCTCACACTCTTAATCCTGATGTAAATAGTATAAATATAGCTTTAAAAATAAAAGATGAACAAGTAAAAGAAGTTGGGGCAAATAATAAGCCCATGGTAAATTTATTTGGAAATGTTAGTCATACATATAACTCTTATGAATATGGATATTTAAATGAAGATGATGCAAATAGATGGAGTTTAGGACTTGCTGTTAAATGGTCATTATTTGATGGTTTTAAAACTAAAAATCAAATCTTAGAAAAAAGATTAGATAAAAAAGTTATGAGCGAGAAAAAAATTCTTTTGGAAGAAGGCCTTGCCTTACAAGTTAAAAATGAATTTATAAAAAGTTCAATTGGATATAAACAAATAAAAATTTTAAAAGATGCGGTTAAAACGGCAAAAGAAAACAGTAGAATGAATTTTAAAGGTTTTCAATACGAAATGGTGGAAGCAAAGGACTTAGTACAATCTCAACTAATGGAGGTTTATGTAAAAGGTAATTATTTAAAAAATGTTCATGATTATCTTTTATCCTTAGCTACTATCGATAAGCTAATAGGTAATAAGTTGGATGAAGAATTTTAGATTTATTTTATTAAATTTTATTGCTAGTCTTTTTTTAGCATCTTCTTTACATGCAAGTGTGGAAGATAGAATTACTTTTGCAATTACAATAAAAGAATTTAGTGAAATAAATAAAAATAGAATCAAAAGATTATCAATTACTCTAGCACAAAAGTTTAAAGAAAAGTCAGGACTAGAAATTGATTTTTCCTTTGCACTTGATGAAAATAAAGTAAAAAAAGATTTTAAAGAATTTGAAAAATATAATAGTTTTATAGGCTATTCAACATTTTTTTTAGAGAATATGGATTTTTTTGAAGAATATGGACATGATCCCTTTATTTTTTTGGATAGGGGAAATGATTTAAGTGAGTACTATCTTATTGCAAATAAAAAATCTGGCATTAAAACAATTAAAGATTTAAAAGGGAAAGTACTTAATTCAATAATAACAACAAGTTATTATCAAATTTGGTTAGATTATCTATCTTTAAAAGAGTTTGGAAAACCATATAAAAAGATAATAAAAAAAATAATTGTAGAAGAAAAAGATAATAAAAAATTACTAAATGTATATTTTAACAAGGCAGATTTTACAGTAGTTTCAAAAGCTGTTTATGATGATGTTATTTTATTAAATCCCTCAATAATTAATAATTTAATTATTGTAAAAAAATCTAAACCAATATTTTATTATGCATTAGGAGTTTTCCATAAAAAGACACCTAAAAAGTTAATAGATGATTTCTTTGATATAGTAAATAGTGAAGGAGTACATAAAGAACTTTCCACTATTTATAAATTAATAGGAATTAATGGCATAGAAAAAAGAAATTTTAATGACTTTGATGCATTAAAAAGTTTTTATAATGAATATAAAAAATTAAAAGCGGTAAATTAAAAATGTTAAAAAATAATAGAATTTTTGTAAAAATTTTTAAAATGATGTTTTTATCAATAGTTGGCTTTACAATAATATTTGCTATTTACTCGATTCAAAATCAAAAACAACAAATTATAAAATCTTTTAGTCTAGAAGCTGAAAGTATTGCGAAGATGATATCTTATACAACTTCAGATGCAATAGTTTTAGATGATGGAGCATATATCGTTGATTTTAGTACAGAGTTTTTAGCTGATAATAAAAAAATTAAAGATTTAGTTTTTGCAAAACTTGATGACAAATATTATATTATTAGAGATACATCTTGGGAATATAAAGAGAGCTTATCAAAAGAACTTTTATCTATGCAAAAAGATGAATTTAGCTATAAGGTACTATTATCTCCTATTTCATTAGAAGAAGTTTTTCATTATGTATATCCTGTTACTTTCTCAGGAACAAAATGGGGTTGGTTACATCTTGGTATTTCAATGGATGAATATAATAAAAGAATTGAATCTATGTATCTTGAATTTACAACATTCTTTTTAAGTATGCTTCTTACAACATTTTTAATAGCATATATAATCGCTAGAAATTTATCAAACCCAATTGTAAAACTAAATAAAGTGGCAAATCAAATTTCATTAGGATATTTAGATTTAAGAAGTGATTATCATAGTAATGATGAATTAGGAGAGTTATCTAATTCTTTTAATACAATGATTTCAGAAATACAATTATCACAAAAAAAATTAAGAACTTCATATGATGAACTTGAAAATAGAGTTGAAGAAAGAACTGTAGAGCTTAATGAAGCAAATGCAGAACTTAAGCAAAAAAGTAGAGAACTTGTAGAATTAAATAAAAACCTTGATGAAAAAGTTAAAAAAGAAGTTCAAAAAAGATCAAAAAATGAAACTCTTTTAATTCAACAATCTAGATTGGCGGCTATGGGTGAAATGATTGGAAATATAGCTCATCAATGGAGACAACCCTTATCAATAATTTCAACAGCATCATCAGGAATAAAAGTAGAAAAAGAGTTAGGAATATCATCTTCTGCTTCAGAAATTAAGAAATTAGATTTAATTGTAAGAACTGTTAATTTTTTATCAAATACAATAGAAGATTTTTCAAATTTCTTTAAACCAAATAAAGAAAAAAGCGATTTTTATATTACAGATAAACTAAATCAATCTTTAGATTTGATAGGTTCTAGTTTAAAATTTCATTATATTGAAGTTGAAAAATATATAAAAAATGAAGATTTGGTATATGGTTTCCCCAATGAATTTTCTCAAGCTGTTTTAAATATATTAAATAATGCAAAAGATGTTTTAGTACAAAAGAAAATTCATGATCCAAAAATTTCTATAAAAGTTTACACTTTAAATAATTACGGTTTTTTAGAAATTTCAGATAATGGTGGGGGAATAGAAAAAAAGATAATGGAGAAAATTTTTGACCCATATTTTACTACAAAACATCAATCTCAAGGTACAGGGATTGGTCTTTATATGTCAAAAATGATTATAGAACAAAACATGAATGGCAATTTAACTGTTGAAAATGGTCCCTTAGGTGCTGTTTTTAAAATATCAATTCCTATATTGTGAGAAAAGTCTTGTTTTTTATTAAATTAAACCTAATCTTTATTCTATTTTTATCTTATACTTTTTGTAGTGACTCTTTAGAAAAAGATAATGTAACTACTATTGGTTACATAGATGAACATATTTTTACAACAAAAAAAGAATCAAGAATTGCAGAAAAACTTTGGAAAAAGCAAATGCAGCAAAAGGGTTTTAAAGTTAAATTAATAAGAATTGATAGTAGTGAAAAAGCAATAAAACTATTTGAAGATAAAAAAATTATTGCATTATTAGCTGATAGTACTTTCTATTATAAGTATAAAAACAAATTAGATTTATTAAGTAAGCATAAATGGGTAGTAAGTAAAAGTGAACAAAATTTTAATCAATACTATTTAATTAAAAATAGTAAATCAAAAGCTAGTTTTAATAATTTAGAAAAAAAAAAGATATATTATAATGATCATATGGCAAAAATGTGGTTTGATTATTTACTTCTTAAAAAAAATATAAAATTAAAAAAAACAATAGATAGAATCGATAAAGAGAAAAATCTTATTTTTGATATTTTTTTTAATAAAGATAACTTATCAATTATTACTAAAGATTTATATGATGATATGACAAAATTTAATCCACAAATAAAAGAAAGAATCGAAATTATAGAAAAATCTGAAGCTATCTTTTTTAAAGTATTAGGTTATACAAGAAAAGGTTTAAGTGAAAATGATCAAGAGAAATTATATAAAATTACAAATGCTTTAAATACTAAAGTAGAAGATTTTGATGTATTAAGTTTTATTCAAATAAGAAAAATTCATATTTTAGTAAAATATGAGTTAGATAAAATAAATAAATTTTTTGATGAGTATAATAAAATAGAAAAATATGCCAATAAATAATAAAATAAAAACATTGTGAAGATATAAATAGTAAATTTTTTAGAAATACAAAATTTAGCACTTTTAGATATAATACCGCATGAAAAAAATATTAGTAATACTAGATGGCATAGTTGCAAAAAAACTTATGCAAAGAATTGTAGAAACAAATACTAGAGATAATAGTTATGATGTTGTTTATATGAATGATAATATTTTGCCTGAGCAAAAAGCTTCAAATATCACATTTTATAAATTTGACCCAACTTCTGAATCAAAAATTGGTATGGTTCTTGACAAAGATATCCACGCTCAAGCATTAATAGCACTTAATTCAAAAGATGAAATGTTAAATGTTATTAAAAATATTAAAGAACGAAAAAAGAATCTTCCTATTGCTATATTAGATTATTGGGGAATTAATATTAAAGACCCCTATGTGAATGTATATAAAGGTATTGAAGTATTGGCAAATGGAATGGTTGAAAGATTACCAAATATTCCAATTATGGCTCAAAATATTGGTTTAAAACAGGGTGAAATAATGGAAATTAAAATTCCATTTGGTAGTTCTTATGCATATAGATATATAGGCTCAATTGAGCAAAATGAATGGAAAATTTTTGGGCTTTATAGAAATGGACAATTGACAAATATTAAACCTTCTTTGATTTTAAAACCGAATGATGTGATATTAGTTATTGGAAAACCTACAGTTTTAATGCAAGTTTATAATGCAATAGGAAAGTCTCAAGGACAATTCCCAATGCCTTTTGGACATAATATCTATCTCTATTTAGATCTTTATTTACAAAGAAAAAAAAGAATAGTAGATGTAATTCAGGAAGTAAAATATATAAATAAAAGATTAAAAAATCAAAAACTTATTATTAGAATTACAAGGCCTACAACAGTTGGAATTTTGAATTTAATAAAAAGTAGTTTTGAAGCAGATTCAAGTGTTGAGATTAAAATGGACTACCATAACTTAGGTATGATAAGACTTCTTAAAACTGATATAAAAGTTTATGATATTGGAATGGTAATTCTCACTAATGAGATGTTAAAAGATAGACAATATACAAAAGAAGTTCTTAATTTAAGAATACCAATTTTTAAATTAGGAGATGAGTTAGCTGGTTCAATTAAAAAAACTGTTGTGCTTGTTAATGATGTAAATTCATATGAACAAATTTCACCTGTAGTATTCGATATTTCAAGTCAATTAAAAACAAAAACAAGAATTTTTGATTTAGATCCAATTGGAGAAGGTGAAGATGAAGAAAAAACAAATTTATTAGATCATTTTGAAAATCTTGCTAAAATATTTAATCAAAAAATTGAGATTATTTCAAATGAAAAAAATCCAATTAGAGAGCTTAAAAGACAAACAAATACTCTTCAAGTACTACCTTTAAAAGAGCAAATGTTTAAAGAAAGATTTTCATGGAAGTTTTTATATACAAACCCTGATTTAATCTCTTTTGATATGAAAAAATATAGTCAGTTATTAATACCAATTATAGAAGAATAATATAGACTCTTCTGAGACTCTTTAGTTTTTCTCGAAGAGAGTTTAACAACAGGCTTCTTTTAATAGAAATTTATTTTCTATGATAAAAAGAAGTTAATATGAAAATGTCCCTTTTAGTAGGGACTATTAAAAGGAAAAGAATGAATTTTGAAAAATATCCATTTGAGAGATTAAATGAATTATTAGCTGATATTACACCAAATAAAGATTATGAATTATCAGTTTTAACAATAGGTGAACCAAAATTTGAGACACCTGATTTTATACAAAAAGCGTTACAAGAAAATACTGCACTTTTACAAAAATATCCAGCAAGTGCAGGTTTACCTGAACTAAAAGAGGCAATGATAAATTTTGTGCAAAAAAGATTTAATGTAAAACTTGAAATGTCTGAGATTATTCCAACATTTGGAACTAGGGAGGTTTTATTTAACTTCCCTCAATATGCGCTTTTTGATAAGAAAAATCCGGTAATTGCTTTTACAAATCCTTTTTATCAAATTTATGAAGGAGCTGCAACTGCTTCTAGAGCTGAAGTTATTCATATAAACTTAACAAAAGAGAATGATTTTAAAGCAAGTTTGAGTGATGATGAACTTAGAAAATGTGATTTAGTAATTTTAAATTACCCAAATAATCCAACTTCTGCTGAAATGACAAAAACAGAATTAGGAGAGTGGGTTAAAAAAGCTTTAGAGTTTGATTTTATATTAGTAAATGATGAGTGTTATTCAGAGATTTATTTTGATGAAGATGATAAGCCAGCCTCACTTCTTGAAGCGTCAATTGAAGTTGGAAATAGTGAATTTAGAAATGTATTAGTAATGAACTCAATTTCAAAAAGATCATCAGCTCCTGGTCTTAGATCTGGTTTTATAGCAGGTGATAAAGAGATTTTAGAAGGCTATATGAAGTATAGAACATATGTAGGTTGTGCTTCTCCTGTTCCTTTGCAAAAAGCTGCAAGAGAAGCTTGGAATGAAGAAACACATGTTGAAGGTTTTAGAAAAATATATAGAAAAAACTTTCAACTAGCAAAAGAAATTTTGGGAATAAATCCTCCCAAAGCTACTTTTTATATTTGGCTTGAAGTAAAAGATGAGTTAGAATTTACAAGAAATTTATATAAGCAAAAAAATATAAAAGTATTACCAGGAAGTTTCTTGGGACGAGAAGGTATTGGAAAAAACTATGTAAGAATTGCCTTAGTAGAAAATGAAACAAAAACCCAAGAAGTATTAAAAAGATTAAAGGATTTTATTGATGGATAAAGAACAATTACAAGAAGCCAGAACAAATCCAGATTTCTTAAAATATTTAGAAGAAACAAGAGTTGAAGCAATTGCTACAAAAAATATTTCTGCACTTTATGAAGTTTTAGATTCATTTTTAGTATTAGATTTAGATGAAGAAAAAGTAAATGATGTTTATCAACATATTTTACAAATCTCTTTTGAAAATGTTGAAAAAATAGTAAATCAAAATAGAAAATTAAAACTTGAAAATGATGATCTTTTTTATGTTAGAGCATTTTATGAACATGCAGTTGAAAAATGGAGTTATGAAAACTTTAAAGGTGCAAAAGAATTAATCTTTGTTTTATCAAATATTGTTGAAGATGAAACGCTTTGCAAGGCTTTACAAGTACATATTATAGCTTTATCAAATGCTATTGATTTAGATAGTTTTTATGGAAAAGAAGTTGACTTAAATATTACAGATGAAGATGAGAAATATGGATATTTTATTACAAACTTTAATTATGATAAACAAGAATATTTAGAAAAAAACAAAGATACTTTACAAAAAGAGTATGAAAATTTAAAACATTTATTGGAAAGTTAATGAAAGTACATTTTATAGGAATAGGTGGGATTGGTCTTTCTGCTTTAGCTAGATTTTTAAAAAATGATGGACATGAGATTTCAGGTTCTGATATTAAAAGTTCACCAATTACAAAAGAGTTAGTAGCAGAAGGTATTAAAGTTCTTTGTCCTCAAAGTGCAGATAATATCTCTGATGACTTAGATATCGTAATTTATTCAGCAGCTGTTACAGATGAGAATCCTGAGTTAATAGAAGCAAGATTACAACAAATAAGAACACTTTCAAGAAAAGAAGCCTTACCAATTATTTTAGGTGATAAGAAAAATTATTGTGTAGCAGGAGCTCATGGTAAATCAACAACAACAGCAATTTTAGCTTCAATACTTCAAAGTTCAGCCTTAATTGGCGCAATCTCAAAAGATTTTGGTTCTAATTTTAGATATATAAATGATTTAGTTGCTTTTGAAGCAGATGAATCTGATGCTTCTTTTTTATTATCAAATCCTTACTGTTCTATTGTAACAAATGCAGAACCCGAGCATATGGAATATTATCATTATGATTATGAGAAGTTTTATGGCTCATATGAAAGATTTATTGAGTTAGCTAGTAAAACTGTTTTAAATGGTGAAGATGAACACATTAAAAAGCTTAAAATAGAAAATGGAACATATCTTTATCCAAGCATAGATATTAAAAATTTATCTTATCTTTTAAAAGATGGTGAACCTTTTACTAAATTTGATTTAAAAGAGCATGGTTCTTTTGAAGTTTGGGGCTTTGGTTATCATATCGCTATTGATGCATCTTTAGCAATTATAGCTGCATTAAATGAACTTAGTATTGAAGAGATAAGAAAAAATCTTCAAAATTATAAAGGTATTAAAAAAAGATTTGATGTAATTCAAAAAAATAAAAAGATGGTTGTAATTGATGATTATGCACACCATCCAACTGAAATTGAAGCTACAATGAAATCAGTTGAGTTATATGATAATTTAACAAATATGAATAGAAGAGTAGTAATCTGGCAACCACATAAATACTCAAGAACAAGTGATAATCTAGAAGGTTTTAAAAGATGTTTTAGAAGATGTGATGAGCTTGTAATCCTTCCTATTTGGACAATTCCAGGGGAGCAAAAGATTAATATAGATTTTAAAAAAGAGTTTGCCTTATATAATCCTATTTTTGCAGATAGTTTAAAAGCTAATCAAGATAAAGTGGAGCTAGTAAAAGATGGTAAAGTTTTCCATGAGTTTACAGATGGAATTATTTTAGGCGTTGGAGCAGGAGATATTACTTATCAATTAAGACATGATTAAAATTTAATATTTATTAAAGTTCAAAGTATTAAAATATAATATAAAAATTAGAATTTTCACTTGGAGTAAATTTATGAAAATATTAATAACAAAATATATAAAGAAAGAGTCAACTTCAGGTTTGATTTTAATATTTGTTACTATTTTAGCTTTATTAATAAGAAACTCTGAACTATCTCATTTTTATACTTCTTTTTTACATACGGAAATTGAATTTAAAGTTGGGGAACTACTTGATATAGATAAACCTCTACTTTTATGGATAAATGATGGTTTAATGGCTATATTTTTTCTTCTTATTGGTATAGAAATAAAAAGAGAACTTATAGCAGGACATCTCTCCTCTGCTCAAAAAATTGCACTTCCTGCTATTGCTGCACTTGGTGGAATGATAGTCCCTGCTATTATATATGTTTTCTTTAATTATGGGGATGATTTTGCCTTACAAGGTTGGGCTATCCCAACTGCTACAGATATCGCTTTTGCTTTAGGGATATTATCCTTACTTGGAAAAAAAATACCAGCTTCTTTAAAAATATTTCTAATGGCACTTGCTATTTTTGATGACTTAGGAGCTATTTTAATTATTGCAATTTTTTATACTTCAGATTTATCTTTTCATTCAATTTCATTTGCAGGAATTTGTGTTTTGATTTTGCTAGCATTAAATAGATTTCAAGTTACAAAACTTGGGTTTTATTGGATAGTTGGATTTTTATTATGGATTTTTGTTCTAAAATCAGGTGTCCATGCTACATTAAGTGGAATTATAATTGCTTTTGCAATCCCTTTACATGCTATTAATGAAAAAAGAAAAATAGTTTCTCCGGCAAAATCCTTACAACACCATATTCATTATTGGGTTGCATTTTATATTTTACCTCTTTTTGCTTTTGTAAATGCGGGTGTTGATTTAAGTAATTTATCTTTAGATAAAATTACTAGTGGTGCTTCTTTAGGCATTATATTAGGACTTTTTATAGGTAAACAAATTGGAGTATTTGGTTTTACCTATCTTGCAATAAAATATAAACTTGCAAATATGCCTAGGTGTGTTACATGGACACAAATATATGGAGTCTCCGTTTTAACAGGAGTTGGTTTTACCATGAGTTTATTAATTAATGCCTTAGCTTTTCATAACTCAAATGCATTTTTTTATACAGATAAACTAGGTATTTTAATAGGTTCTTTTTTATCAGGAGTTTTTGGATATCTAATATTAAAATTTGCAAAAAGTAGAAGATCTTGTAATGTTTAATTAAATTGGTTTTATATAACCATTTTCAACTTTTATAAGACCTTCAAGTTCTAATTCAAATATTTTTTCTTTATATTTTTCTAGGGCCTCTTCATATAAAGGAAAAGTATTTAGATAAGCATTTAATTGACTCTCTTCACTTTTTATTTCACCAAAAATATTTAAAAACTTTTCCAAATCATAAATAGGCTCAATTAAGCCTTTAGAAACAAGTTTTTGTGTTCCTATACTTTCACCTAATCTATGAGGTAAGGTATAAACTTTTTTACCCATATCTAAGGCATATTTTACAGATGTTAAACTTCCACTTTTTTCATCAGCCTCTGAAACAATTAAAATATCTCCAAGGGCTACAACTATCTCATTTCTGTGTACAAAGGTATAATTTCTTGCTTTTTCACCGTTTTCATAAGCGCTTAATATTAAACCTTCTTTTTCTATAGCGTTTATTAGTTTTGCATTTATTGCAGGATATTTTATATCTAAACCATTTGCAACAACTGCTATTGTATTAGAAGGTTTTGCACTATTATGAGCAATAGCATCAACGCCAATTGCTACACCACTTACAACAATTATATCTCTTTTTGTTAATTCATATGAAAGTTGGTGAGTAAATTTTTTTGTATAAGAAGAGGGTCTTCTAGTTCCAATTATAGATACTTTTCTTTTTTTTAAAAGTTGAGTATTGCCTTTATAAAAAAGTTTTTTGGGATACTTCTTCATAGTATCTAGTTCTTTTATATGAAAATTAATTTGATGTGACATTTTTACTCTTTAATATAATTTTATTAATTATATTAATTCTTAACTTAGTGGATAATAAATTTAGTTATTTTTAAGTGATGGTAATTGATTTAAATATACTAGTTCTAAATCTTTTAAAAGGTGTTTAGATTCTCTTAATACCTTCATTGTAATTGAGTGAGGATGGCAAATTGCTATTGCTTGACCATTTTTCATTGCAATTTTTATTGCTTTTTTTAATTGGTTTTGAATATAAGCAAAATCTTGTTCATTATCTAAAAAGACATTTCTTACTATATACGGCATTTTATATTTCTTTGCCATTTTTTTAGCTACTGTTTTTCCTGTTGTTCTGCTATCTACAAATATGAAATCATATTTTACTAAAGCACGGAATAATCTATCCATAGCTTGCTCATTTGATGTAAACTTACTTCCTGTATGATTATTTGTATATTTTGCATTTGGGTACCACTTTCTTACTTGTGCAACTCTTTTTTCTATTTTTTCATAGGAATCATTTATATGTAAAGTATCTTTTTCTTCAGCCTTAAAAGTAGAGGCTTGTAAAGGAAAGTGAATCATATAAAAAGGCAAATCCTTACTTATTTTTGCTGAGTTTGCATGACTTGGTGTTGGCGGCATTAAAGAAGCAGTTACTGTATAACCTATTTGTTTTATTTTATTTAGTTGATATTGTGTTGTTACATCATCAATTACAATTGCAAGTTTTGGTTTATTTGTTAATGTTGCAAGTGGCGTATCTTTTATTTTAATTTCTTTTTTTACAAGTATTGTTTTTTCTATTTTTTCTTTAATTTGTTTTTTAGTTTCATCTTTTATTATTGTTGTAGTTTCTTTTTCTTTTTTTATATATTTTTGATGCTCTTTTTCATGTTCTTTATCAACATACTCTTCATATAAATCTTTTGTATATTCTTCAAATTGATCTTTTTTTATCTCTATTTTTTCAAAATATTTATCTAATTCTTTTTTACTTTTTTCTTCTACTTTAGAGATTTCTTTTTTTATAGTTCTTTCAACTTTTTGGGAAAGTTCTTTTGATTCTTTTAGCTTTTTTGTATCAGTTGTGTAGATAATAAATATAACTGCAATTATTAATACAATAATTATTGCTAAAATTGAATTAATTAATTTATAGTTTATTGATGATGATTTTTTATTATTTGATCTTCTAGAAGATTTTTTTTTATGTTTTCTTTTTGTCATAAAATATTAGATTTAAAGAAGGAAGATATTTCTATCTTCTCTTGCTTTAAAATTATTAGTTAGCGTCTTGATTAACGATTTTGCTTGAAGAAATCCAAGGCATCATTTCTCTTAATTTATTACCAGTTTGCTCAATTAATGAAGCTTTAGCATTTGCTCTTTCAGCATTCATTCTTGGGTATCCAGCTTGACCTTCTAAGATAAAGTCTTTTGCAAATCTACCATCTTGAATCTCTTTTAAGATTTCTTTCATAGCTGCTTTAGACTCATCATTAATAACTCTTTTTCCAGATACATAATCACCATACTCAGCTGTATTAGAAATAGAATATCTCATATCAGAAATTCCACCTTCATACATTAAGTCAACAATTAATTTTAATTCGTGTAAACACTCGAAGTATGCCATTTCAGGAGCATAACCAGCTTCTGTTAATGTTTCGAATCCAGCTTGAACTAAAGATACAGCTCCACCACATAATACAGCTTGCTCTCCGAATAAGTCAGTTTCAGTTTCATCTTTGAAAGTAGTTTCAATAATACCAGTTCTACCTCCACCAATTGCAGAAGCATAAGATAATGCTACATCTTTAGTATCTCCAGATGCATCTTGGTGAATTGCGATTAAGTCAGGAATTCCTCCACCTTTAGTGAATTCATTTCTTACTGTGTGACCTGGTGCTTTTGGAGCAACCATCATTACATTAATATTAGCAGCTGGTGCAATTCTTCCATAGTGAATATTAAATCCATGTCCAAATGATACATATGCACCATCTTTTAAGTTATCTTTAATTTCATTATTCCAAATATCAGCTTGATTTTCATCTGGTAATAAAATTGAAACAACATCAGCAACAGCAACAGCTTCAGAAACTGTTTTAACTTCAAAACCTTTTGCTTCAGCTTTAGCCCATGAAGAACCATTTTTTCTTAAACCAACAACTACTTCAACCCCTGAATCTCTTAAGTTTTCAGCGTGAGCGTGCCCTTGTGAACCAAAACCAATCATCGCAACTTTTTTTGATTTAATTAACTCAATATTACAATCTTTATCATAGTAAACATTTAATGCCATTTATTAATCCTCTAGTAAAATTTTCTTGGATTATATCGAAATAAAACTAATTTTTAGATAATATATATACAAATTTTAATGAGGAATATATATTGCTAAAAAATTTATTTGTTAAATTACAAAATCAGAATAATGAATTTACTAATGATGAAATAGAAAAATTAAGAGAATTTGAAAAAGAAGATATCGTTATTTTTAAAGATCAACAATATTATTTAAATTCAAAATATAAAGTAGGTACCATTAAAGTAAATAAAAATAGAGCAACTTTACATGACTTATTAAATGAGCATAAAGATATTTCTTTAGACTTTGAACATCTAGGTGGTGCCTTTGATGGTGACTTAGTTATTGCAAAAAGAGTTTTTAATCCTAGAAGTAAAATAAAAGCAAAAGTTTTAAGAGTTTTATCTGGTGAAAAAAATGATATTTTGGTTTATGTGAAAGATAAAAAATATTTTACTGTTAAAGAGAGTATCTTATTACAAAATAAAAATAAAATAGAAGCAAATGACGGTGACATTTTATTAGTGGATAATAAAAGTTTTGAAATTTCAGAAATTCTTGGAAATATAGAAGATGCATCATTAGATGAAAGAATTTCACTTATTTTATATAAAGAAGAGTTTAGACTTAATAAAAAAATTGAAGTTGATGCAAAAATGAATGATACAAAAGAAAGAGTAGATTTAAGAGATTTACCTTTTTGTACAATTGATCCAAACTCTGCAAAAGATCATGATGATGCTATATATTTTGATTGGCGTGAAGCTATTCTTTATGTTGCAATTGCTGATGTTTCTTATTTTGTAAAAGAAGGAAGTCCTTTAGATATTGAAGCTTTTAAAAAATCAACATCTATTTATTTACCTGGAAAAGTTTTACCAATGCTTCCCAATGAACTTAGTGAAGAGATGTGTTCTTTAAAAGAGGGCGTTGATAGATACTCTTATGTGTTTAAGATTTATTTGGATTTAGAGACTTTAGAAGTAAAAAAATCAGAAGTTTTTGAAGCTTTGATTAATTCACATAGAAAGTTTTCATATGGAAGGATTGATAGAGTTTTAGAAGATAAGTTAGATACCTATACTCAAAATGAAAAAGAGATATTTGACTATTTGATTCCTTTATATGAAGTAACAAAAAGTTTTAGAAAAAAAAGACTCAAAATAGGTTATGATTTTAGAAGTAGTGAATATAGATTAAAACTTGATTCTAAAAAAGAGATTCAAAGTATTGATGTTGAAACCTCAAGCTCTTCGCATCAGTTAGTTGAAGAGTGTATGCTTTTTGCAAATATTGAAGCTAGTAAAAAAGTAAACTCTGTAGGAATTTTTAGAATTCATGAAGAACCACCTTTTAAAGCTATCTCAAAATTAGTTGATGATGTAAATGCTTTAGGAATAAAAGTTAAACTTCAAAATGATGTTCATGACACAATTACTCATATTCAAGAGAAAGCAAAGCATTCAAGTTTAGCTGATGAAATTGATGATTTAATTATTCATGCTCAAACACAAGCAAAATACTCTTCAAGAAATTTAGGACACTTTGGTTTAGGTTTTAAATCATATTCACATTTTACCTCTCCTATTAGAAGATATTCAGATTTAGTACTTCATAGAATGTTAAAATCAAGACAAACACCAAAGAATATAGATGAAGTTTGTGATCATATTTCAATACAAGAAAGAAAAGTAGATCAATTAGTTTGGGATTATGAAGATAGAAAATATGCTAGATGGGCTTTAAAAAATATAGGACTTGAAGTAAAAGCAAATATTACTGATAATGAAAGAGGGATTTGTGTAAGTTATGGACAAATTCCAGGTGTAAAAATTACCTTAGATAACTATAAAGGTCAAGTACTATTTTCTAAAGTTAGAGTTATTATAAAGTCTTCAGATGTAATTACAAAAAAAGTTATTGGAAGTCTTAAGTATTAAATTAATATAAAAAGAGGGAAGGAGAAGTCCCTCTTTTTCTAACAAGATATATGCGTACGAGGAGAATCGTTATCTGACTCTGGGTAGAAACTAGCTAAAGTACATAATTTAAGAGATGACTTAGCTAAAGTTTGTGTTACAATTGAATTCCCTTCATTTTTATTTCTTAAAAATTCTGGTGTATCTTCATTTACTGCAGGGTAAATTGCATTTAATGCATCTAAGCTAATAGAAGATTTTGCTATTGTTTGTGCAGCTTCTACTTTTTCATTATCAATTAAATAGCTTGGTGTATCATCATTTGATTCTGGGTAAAAACTTTGGAATGCGAAATCATCTTGTGCTAATACAGAAGAACCTGCAAATAAGCCTAGTCCAATAATTGTTGCTGTTATTTTTTTCATTTTAAATCCTTATTTATATTTTGTGTTTTGTTGAGTGGAGTATATATATTTTTTGTAAAGACAGTGTAAAGACTTCGTTTAGTTTTCGTGTAGTTTTATTCTTATTTATAGAGAATAATAATAAAAAAAGAGTTGAATGTTACAACTCTTTTTAGACGCTAATAATTGTATCTCCTGATTTTATCCAATCACTTAAAAACTCACCTGTATAAAACACATCAATATTACAAGAGTTTAATCCATCTATAATTTCCATATCTGTTGCACATTTTAAACAAGCTACAACTTTAACGCCATCTTTTATCATAGCTTTTACTTTTTCTTGTATCTCTTTATCTTCATTAATAAGTCTTTGAGATGCTCCCCATACTAAAATAGTGACTTCATCCATCCAGCCTTTTAGTTTTGCATTATGTGCATATAAAATCACCATATGTTCTACTGTTTCTTTATTATCACTTGTCCATAAAATCTTTGCTTCTTTTTGCATATTAAGTTTCCTTTTAGAGTTTTGAAAAATTGTAACATAAGAAGATTGAATTTAGTTTATAAATAAAAAGCAATACTTTGCTAGTATTTCATTAAGTAATTAAAAAAGAAGAAGAAATAATGAAAATCTTACATGCCTTAGCACAAAGACCAGGTAAAACTGGCAGTGGAGTATTTTTACAACAATTATTTAAAGCTGGCTTCGAAAAAAATCATGAGCAAGCTGTTCTTGCTGGTGTTCCTTTTAATGAAAAAGATCCAGAAATTGATAATTTTGATTTAAAAAACTTTTATCCCGTTTTATTTGAAACTGAAGAGTTGAATTTTCCTGTTGTTGGAATGAGTGATGTTATGCCATACTCTAGTACAAAATATAGTTCAATAGATGAAAAAATGTTTGAGGCTTATGAAAAGGCATTTAAAAAAGTGATTACAAAGGCTGTTGAAGAGTTTAAACCTGATGTAGTAATTTGTAATCATATTTGGCTTTTATCAACTTTTATAAAAGATTTATATCCAGATTTAAAAGTACTTGTTTTGTGTCATGGTACAGATTTACGACAATTAGAACTATCTCCTAAATTAGGACAAATTGTTAAAGAAAAGGTTTCAAGATCTGATTATCTTTTCGCTTTAAACTCTGTTCAAGCTAAAACTATTGAAGATACATACGGTATTGAAGAAGATAAGGTAAGGGTTAGTGGTAGTGGATATAATCCAAGTATGTTTTATCCTATTAAAAGGCAAAAAAATAAAAAAGTTAAAATCACATATGTAGGGAAAATTTGTAATTCAAAAGGCGTTCCTAATCTTTTAAATGCAATTGATAATTGTGAAAATATTAATAACATTGAGCTAAATTTAATTGGTAATGGAAGTTCTAAAGAGAGTGAAAATATAATAAAAAGTATAGAACTTAGAAAAGCAAAAGTTAATTATTTAGGCACAGTTCCACAAGATGAGCTTGAAAAACTTTTAAGAATAAGTGATATCTTTATTCTTCCCTCTTTTTTTGAAGGTTTACCTTTAGTTGTTATTGAAGCTTTAGCTTCAGGAGCAAAAGTTATATCTACAGACTTACCTGGACTAGATGATTTCTTAGGGGATGAATTAAAAGATTTAAAAGCAATAAGATATATAAAAATACCAAGATTAAAAAATGTTGATACTCCTTTTGATGAAGATATAGAAGAGTTTGAAAATAATATTAGAAATAGTATTGATCTTGTTTCTAGCGAAATATTAAATAGTGAAGAGTATAAAATTGATGAGGTGATAAAAACTTTAGAAGATAAAACATGGCATGGTTTATTTGATAGACTTAAAAAACATTTTTAAATATCTATTCGTAAAAAAAGCTTAAATTGGTTATTATTCCATATGTATAAAAACGAATTCGATAATGCACTACGACAAAATAAAACTTTTAATGCTTATATGTTTTATGGGCAATCAAATTTTTTAATTGATTATTATACTTCTATAATAAGTGAACAATTAGGAAGTCTTGATGAAATAGAAAAGTTGTATTTTGATGATTTTAACTTTAAATATGCAAAAGATAAACTGCTTCAGTCCTCACTTTTTACTTCTAATAATATTCTTGTAATAAAGTTAGAGAAAAAACTAAATAAGAAAGAGTGTGTAGAACTAATTGAAGCTTGTAATAAAAACCCTGATTCAAAAGTCATTTTTTCTTGTTTAGGAGATAGTGATTTTAAAACAATGGGTGGATATTTTACAAGTAAATTAAATGCTGTTAGTGTAAGAATGTTTTCTCCTTTTCCAAATGAAGCAATACGAATTTTGGAATCACAAGGAAAAGATTTAGCTATAAATTATGATGTATCTGCACTTAATCACTTATATTTTATGCATAGACAAGATTTGTCCTTGTGTGTAAATGATTTAAAAAAACTCTCTATCTTAGAAGAAAGAATTACTCCTGATATTGTAAATAAACACTGTTTTGGAATTGGGGCTGTTAATTTTGAAGATTTTTTACACAATTTAATGTCTGCTCAAGATATAGCAGATGAGTTAGAACTTTTATTAGAAGAGGGTATGAATGAAATATATTTATTAAACCAGATTACCTCTTTTGTACAACAATTGTTTATGATTAGTTCTTATGCTAGAATACATGGAACTGCAAATGCTAAGGAAATTCTAGGTTTTATTCCTCCTAAAAATGTTTGGGAAAAAAAGAGTAGACTTGCAATTTCAATTAAAAATGAACGTTTTTTAGAAATACTTAATTACCTTTTAAAAATTGAATTGGAACTTAAATCTTCAAAAATATCAAACCAAAATCTTTATTTACAAGCTTGTCTCAGAAAAATATCAGTTATAATTAGATAAAATCTCTGACTTTACAAAAAACCTTGCTGATATTTGTAAAGATACCGGCTCAAACTATAAGGAGAAAATAGATGTCAAAATTAAAACATTATGAAACAATGTTTATTATCAAGCCTACACTTACTGAAGAAGAAACTGTAGCTCAAATTGATTTAGTGAAAGCTACAATCGAAAAGAATGGTGGAGAAATCGTAGCATGCGATGATATGGGTTCAAGAAACTTAGCGTATGAAATCGAAAAGAACAAAAGAGGTTACTATTTCGTAGCATACTTCAAAGGTGTACCTGCAGGAATTGCGGAAATCGAAAGAAATTATAGAATCAATGAAAATATCATAAGATTTATTTTCATTAAATATGAAAATAAAAAAGAAATCGCTGCATGGACTAAAATGAGCGACGAAGCGGCTAAAAAAGCTAAATAATTTAAATTTAGAGGAACAACTTATGTATAATAAAGTAGTAATGGTAGGAAACTTAACAAGAGATATTGAACTTAGATATATGCCAAATGGCTCAGCATTAGCAAAATCTGCAATCGCAACAAGTCATAAGTATAAGACTCAAACTGGAGAACAAAAAGATGAAGTTTGTTTTTTAGATTTCAATATGTTTGGAAGAAGTGCTGAAGTTGCTAATCAATACTTAAGAAAAGGTTCAAAAGTTTTATTAGAGGGAAGATTAGTTTTTGAACAATGGACTGCTCAAGATGGAACTAACAGAAGTAAACATGCTCTAAGAGTTGATACTATGAAAATGTTAGATTCAAAAGCGGATTCTCAAAATATGGGAAATGATAATGCTCAAACAGGATACAATCCTGCAGGATATAATCAACCGCAACAACAATCGCAGTCACAACAAAACCAATATAATCCTCAGGCACAACAAAATAGTCAACAAAATAATTATGGTGGTATGAATTCTCAAGCACAGCAAAGTGCTCCTGAGCATAGAATACCTGAAATTGATATCGATAACGACGAAATACCGTTCTAGAATACAAGGATAAAAAATGGCTGAAAGAAGAAAATACGGAAAGAAATTTTGTAAATACACTGAAATGAAAGTTGATTTCATTGATTACAAAAGTGCAGATTTACTAAAATTATCAATGAGTGAAAGAGGTAAAATTATGCCTAGAAGACTTACTGGTAACTCTAAAAACTCTCAAGAAATGGTTGAGAAAGCAATCAAAAGAGCTAGACATATGGCACTAGTTCCTTATATTGTTAATACACAAAATGTAACAGATGCTGCATTTATTAGATAAGTAATTATTTAATTTTTTAAAAGGGGAGATAGCTTGCTATCTCCCCTTTTTTTTGCATTTAATTATTTATGATAATCATTACTAGTATTAAGTAGGGTTTAAGAATATTTTTATTAATATGATTTTTATAATATTCAAAAAGGAAAAAAATGTTAAAAAAATTATCGTTAGCAATACTCGTTCTTACAAGTTCAGTTTTTGCTTCAAATGAAGTAAATGTGTATTCTCATAGACATTATGATACAGATAAAAAACTATTTAAAATATTTGAAGAAAAAACTGGAATTAAAGTTAACGTGGTAAAGGCAAAAGCTTCGGCATTAATCAAAAGAATTGAGAGTGAAGGGAAAAAATCTCCTGCTGATGTTTTAATTACTGTTGATGCAGGTAGACTTTTCCAAGCAAAACAAAAAGACTTATTTCAAGCTGTTGAGTCTAAATACCTAAGAAAAAATATTCCTGAAGTTTATAGGGATAAAGATAATAAATGGTTTGCCTTAACAAAAAGAGCTAGAGTTACTGTATATAAATTAGATTCTGGCACAGAAAAAGAGTTATCAACTTATGAAGATTTAGCTAGTGAAAAATTTAAAGGCCAAATAATGGTTAGATCATCAAATAATATTTATAATCAATCTTTATTATCAGCAATGATTGCTCATCACGGAGAAGAAAAAGCACTTGCTTGGGCAAAAGGAATAGTTGCAAATATGGCAAATGAACCAAAAGGGAATGATAGATATCAAGTAAAAGCTATTGCTAATGGTATGGGAAAAATTGCTATTGCAAATACTTATTATATTGGTAAAATGGTAGATAATAAAGATGAATCACAAGCTAAGGCTGTTAAAAAAGTGAAAATCTTCTTCCCTAAGTTTGAAAATGGTGGAACACATATCAATGTATCTGGAGCAGGTCTTACAAAATATGCACCAAATAAAGAAAATGGAATTAAATTTATAGAGTTTTTAGCTAGTCCTGAAGCTCAAAAACTTTTTGCTGAAGGAAATTTTGAATATCCTGTGATAGCAAATGTAAAATCATCAAAATTAGTATCTTCTTGGGGAGATTTTGAAGATGATAATATCTCTATAAACACACTAGGCGAAAATAATGCAAAAGCTGTAAAAATCTTTGATTTAGCAGGATGGAAATAAGAAAAATTAAAATTTTTAAGAAAAAAGAGGCAGTATAAAATACTACCTCTTTTGTATAAATTATTTATGATGTTCTAAGATAATCTTTTTTAATTCTTCAATATCATCTTTTAAAGAGCTTATCTCTTTTTTTAATTCATTTTCAGAGAATTGAACTTCTTCCATTATCTCTTTTTCTTCTTCTTTTAAAATAGCCATAGCATCAACTATAATTGCAACTACTAGATTTATCATAATAAATGTAGCAATAAATATAAAAGGAACAAAAAATATCCATGCATATGGATGTATTTCCATAATAGGTCTTACAATTCCCATAGACCAAGATTCTAAAGTCATAATTTGGAATAAAGAGTAAAATGATTCTCCAAGAGTTCCAAACCATTGAGGGAAGCTATTTGAGTAAAGACTAGTGGCCATTATAGCAAAGACATAAAAAATTAGGCTCATAAGTCCAACAATCGATAACATTCCAGGAATTACACTTATAAGTGCTGCAACTATTTTTCTCATTTGAGGAACTACAGTAATAAGTCTAAATAATCTTAAAACTCTTAGTATTCTTAAAACAGAGAAGCTTCCACTTGATGGAATTAAAGATATAATAACTACAAAAAAGTCAAATAAAGACCAAGGATCTTTAAAAAAAGAAAATCTATGGGCAAAGATTCTAAGTGTAATTTCAATAGTAAAAACAATGATTACAAATTTATCAAATAAATTTATAAAAGTGCCAAATGAATCCATCATGGATTTAGAAGTTTCTAAACCCATAGTGATACCATTTAAAATGATTAGAAGGATTATAAAGTTTTGGAATTTTTTTGATTCTACTAATTGTTTTATTTTTTGCATTTTATTTTCCTAAAATTTTTTTTGGATTATACTAAAAAGTATGTGGATTTTTTATAAAGAAGAGTTTATTTTTTATATTCTCTTGAAGAACAAATGTTCTTCGTTTATTTAATTTTTGATAGTAAAAAGTAAAATAAAAAGCCACCAGTCCAGTTTCATTGTAGCAACCTATAAATAATTTTGTGGCGAGTTAGTTTTAATTGAAAGTTATAAAATAAACGTAGAGTTTATTTTATAACTTCTCCCAAACCACACCATTAGGTGTATCCATAATAGAGACTCCGAGCTCTGAAATTTCATTTCTAATCTTATCAGCTGCTTCAAAATCTTTATTTTTCTTTGCTTCATTTCTTTTTTCAATTAAAGCTTCAATATTTAAAATATCCTCTTTTGATATTCCAAATTGGAAATATTTATATGCATCATCAGAGCCAATTCCAAAAATCTCATCAATGAATTCAAAAGTAGCAACAAGCTCTTTTTTAAAGTTTTTATTTTTTGGTTCTTTGTCTAAAAGTTCATTTGCTTTATTTATATATTCATCTATAATTGAGATCGCTTTTGCAGAATTTAAATCATCATTTAAAGCTTGCACTAAAGCAGATTTAAACTCCTTATTAACAGCAGATTTACCTAAGCCATAAACTCTTTTTTTAACTCTATAAAGTTTGTCAAGTCTTTTTTTAGATGATAATAAGTCTTCTTCATTAAAGTTAAAATTTGCTCTATATTGAGCAGTTAACAAGTAGAATCTTACAACTTCACCTGAATATGATTTTAAAATATCTTTTAAGAAAAATGAATTACCAAGTGATTTACTCATCTTTTCTCCATTAATATTTACAAAACCATTATGCATCCAATATTTTGCAAGTTTTTTGTTTGTTGAACACCTTGTTTGTGCTGCTTCATTTTCATGATGGGGGAATAAAAGGTCAGCTCCTCCTCCATGAATATCAATTTGATATTCTTCATCTTTATAAGCAAGGTGTTTATTAATCATAGCAGAACACTCAATATGCCAACCAGGACGTCCTTTTCCAAAAGGTGAATCATAAGCAACATCGTCAGCTTTTTCAAACTTCCATAATGCAAAATCAGAAGGATTTCGTTTTTCATTGTTTGATTCAACTCTTGCAATAGAGTTTTCATCACTTGCACGATTTGATAAAGAACCATAGCTTTCATCTTTTGAAACATCAAAATATACACCATCGGAGATTTTATATGCGATATCTTTTGACATTAAATCATTTATCATATCAATCATAATTTGTACGTTTTGTGTTGCTTTTGGTTCAAAAGTATTTGGCAAAATATTTAGTATTTCCATATCATTTTTATATGCAGTAATATATGTATTAGTAACTTCTTCTAAACTTTGACCTGTTTGATTCATTTTTTTGATGATTTTATCATCAATATCAGTAAAGTTTTTGGTAATGATTACATTATAGTTATTTGCTTTTAAAACCCTATGTAGTAGGTCAAAAGCTATTGCAGAACGTGCGTGGCCTAAGTGCGAATCATCATACACTGTAGGTCCACAAACGTAGATTTTTACATCATTGTTTTTAATTGGATTAAATACTACTTTCTCTTTTTTTACTGAATCAAAAATAGATATCTTTTCCATTATTTAAATAAAGCCTCTAAACTTGCTGTATCAGTTGTTTTCTCTTGTGCTTTTGGATCACCTGTATTTCCAACTAATCCTCCACCAACTTCTTTTAACTCAATATCATATTTAGTTAGCATAGATGCAAGTCTAATATTAAGTCCTGCTTTTCCAATTGCTTTTGATTTTTGGTCACTAGGAATTGTAACAATAGCTTTTCCTTTTATCCCAAATTCTGCATATTTTTCAATTTTTACATTTGAAATAATAGCAGGAGATAAAGCTCTTGAAATGAATTTTTCAGGAATATCAGAATACTCAACACAATCAATGTTCTCTCCACTTAATTGTTTTGAAACTGACATAATTCTAACACCTTTTACTCCAACAATTGAACCAATAGGATCAATACTTGCATCTGTTGTTGTAAGGGCAATCTTAGCTCTAGAACCTGGGATTCTAGCACTAGCTTCAATAGCAATTATTCCATCTTTTAATTCAGGAACTTCTAAAGCTAAAAGAGATTCTAAAAACTTAGGTGATGTTCTTGAAATTTCAACAATTAAACCATTTGTTTTATCAATATTTACCCCTCTAACAACAGCTTTTACAGTATCTCCAACTTTAAAAGTTTCCCCTTTAATTCTACTTTTTCTTGGAAGCATACCTCTAACTTCACCAATTTCTACAAAAGTATTTTCTTGTCTATCAACTCGTGTAACACTTCCACTTATTGTTTTTCCAATTTTATCTTTGTATTTGCTAAGTAGTGTTTCTTCTAAAAATCTTTGAATTCTATATTCAAAATTATTATGCAAAATTGTTGCTGCATTTCTTCCCATATTTTCGAATTCTAAATCATAATTAACAAAGTCGCCAATTTCTAAATCTTCATCAATCTTTTTAGCTTCATCGAATGAAATATAATTCTCTTTACTAATTACATTTTCCCATTCATCCATTCCATCTTCTAATAATCTTTCATCATTATTTTCAACTACTTCAATTTTTTGAAATAGTTCTAATTTTTTATTTTTTCTATCGATTTCTGCATCAAATCTTAGTGTTGCATCAACCATTTTCTCGGCTGTCTTAACTAATGCTTCTTTTAGAGCATTTTCAACATCTTCAATTTTTAAACCTTTTTCATAAGCAATAGAATCTAAAATATCTATAATTTTATCCATTAAATAACCTTCTTGTTTGACATTGAAATGTATTGTTTTTGATTTCCAATGTAGAGTAGGTTGATATTATATCATAAATTACTTTTATACAAATAAAAGCAATTTTAAGCTAAACTATCTAGCTAATTAAAAAAGATAAAGGCTTAATGATATGGAATTATTATATGCAAGAAATGAACTTACAGAAAAACCAAAAAAAGTTCAACTTGATAAGGTAAAAGAAGAGTTACAAAAAGATGGTGAAAAAATATTTTATTTTGATAGAGATAACTCTCACAAAGATATGATGGCTTTAGTTGATGCTTTAGAAGATGAAGGTTATAATGTATACTTTAGAGAAGTAAAATATGGTTTAGCTGATGATGAGTATATGTATGAGGTTCATGCTCTTTAAAAAGTGCAAAAGATATGAGTAAACAAGAAGAAAAAAAACTATTTATAGAAACGCTTGGTTGTCAGATGAATGATACTGACAGCCAACATATAATTGCTGAACTAAAAGAACATAAAAACTATACTACTACAGATAATATGGAAGATGCAGATTTAATTATTATTAATACATGTTCAGTAAGAGAAAAACCTGTTCAAAAACTGTTTTCAGAGATTGGTCAATTTAACAAAAAGAAAAAAAGTAGTGCAAAAATAGGTGTTTGTGGTTGTACAGCTTCTCATTTAGGTGAAGATATTATGAAAAGAGCACCTTATGTTGATTTTGTTTTAGGGGCTAGAAATATTTCTAAAATAAAAGATGTTGTAGAAAAAAAAGGTTCAGTTGAGATAGATATTGATTATGATGATTCTACCTACCAATTTGCTCAAAGTGGAACATCTTTATACAAAACTTCAGTAAATATTTCTATTGGTTGTGACAAAGAGTGTACTTATTGTATTGTTCCTGCAACTAGGGGTGATGAAATTTCAATTCCACCTGAAATGATTGTTGCACAAGTGCAAAAAGACGCATTAAATGGAGCAAAAGAGGTTACATTGCTAGGACAAAATGTAAACTCTTATGGAAGAAGGTTTTCAGATAAAAGAGCAAAAACTAACTTTACAAAACTTTTACAAGAGGTTTCAAAAGTAGAAGGAATTGAAAGAATTAGATTTACTTCTCCTCATCCTTTACATATGGATGATGAATTTATTGAAGAGTTTGCAAAAAATCCTAAAATATCAAAATGTATTCATATGCCATTACAAAGTGGTTCAACTGCTATTTTAAAAGCTATGAAACGTGGATATACAAAAGAGTGGTTTTTAAATAGAACTAAAAAAATTAGAGATTTAGTTCCTGAAGTTAGAATTACAACAGATATTATTGTAGCTTTCCCTGGAGAAACACAAGAAGATTTTGAAGATACACTTGATGTGATTAATCAAGTTAAATTTGATCAGATTTTTAATTTTAAATATTCACCAAGACCAAATACACAAGCTTTAAATTTAAAAGATAAAGAGATTCCTGATGAAATTGGTAGCAAAAGATTAATAGAAGTTATAGATTTACACAAACTGCATCAAAGTGAATTAATGCTTCCTAATATTGGTAAAACAGTAAAAGTATTATTTGAAAATTTAAAGCCAAATGGTGAGGTAGCAGGATTTACAGATAATTATTGTCAAGTATTTGTAAAAGGAAGTGATGAACTACTTGGACGTATTGTAGATGTAAAAATTACAGATGCTAGTAGAACATCTTTAAAAGGTGAAGTGGTAAATTAATGAAACTTTTTTTTCAAACAAGAGTTGTACCTTTTATAATGCAACTTATAGTAAGGTTTATTTATCTTACAAATAAAAAAGTTTTTAATCACCCAAAAATAGATGAAAATGAAGCTTATCTTGTCTCTTTTTGGCATGGTGAGCTTTTAATGCAACCTTTTAATTATCAAAAATTAAAACCCAATGGAAAAGTAAGTGCTATGATATCTGAACATAAAGATGGAGAAGCAATTACACGAACAGTTGAATACCTTGGAATACATTCTGTTAGAGGTTCAAGTTCAAGGGGTGGAGCAAAGGCTTTAATCTCTGCTATTAAAGAGATTAAAGGTGGAGATGATATTGCAATAACTCCTGATGGTCCTAGAGGTCCTAGACATTCTGTTGCTGATGGAATTGTAGCAATTTCAAAGAAGACAAATGCTAAAATATTGATATTTAATTGTAGACCAAGTAAATATTGGCAATTTAACTCTTGGGATAAGTTTATTGTGCCCAAACCTTTTGGAACTTTAGAATTCTTTATTCAAGAACCACTTGATATAAGTTTACTGGAAACTGAAGAGGCAAAAAAGCTAATAAAAGAAAAAATGCTTATAAATTCTATGAAATAAGGTTTTAATATAATATGTTTTCAAAAGAGTCTTTATATATAAATGCTATTAAGTATAATACGCAATTAAAAATAAATTATAAAAAACTACAAAATAATGATATTATTGAAACAAATACTTCAACATTTATAGCTAAAGATGATATTCTTGGGAGAGATATTGCAACAAAATTAAATGCCCATGCTTCTCAAATAAATAATACCTATATTTCATCTTTACTTATTCAAGATGATGCGAAACTTATTAGAAAAAATCAGAAGTTAAAAGATTATGCAACAACAAATTTAAACAGTGAGTATGATCTTGCTATTTCTAAAAATACTCTTTTTGAAACAAAAAATTACTTTGAAAAATGTGGTGTGGATTATATATTTTCTGCTTATCATATTTTAAATTTGCATATTGAGCAAAATCCTTGCAACTCTAATCTTGTGATTTTATTGTTTAATAATCAAGCTTTTTGTTTAATATTAAATGAAAAAAGTGATATTGTATTTAATAAAAGAGTTGAATTAACTGCCTTTGAAGAAGTTAAAGATAGTAAGTTTTATGAAAATGAAGTTTTAGGACAAAAACTTTATGATGAAGTATATGCTTTAGAGTTACATGAACTTATAAAAAATACAATTGATGAATTTTATGAAGTATCTAAAAATGTTTTTATAGAAAGAATTTCGATTTTATATAATTTAAAACTCGTTTCAGAAGAAAAAATAAAAGATATGAGTGAAGAGTTTATGATTGATGTAACATATCATCCAATTTCAGTTGATGAGGAGTTGTTCGAATTATCAAAAGATAAGCATGGACATAAAAGCTTTATTAAGCCTAGAATTAAACCTAAAAATAGTTTTAATACTTTACTTATTTCTTTATCTTTAATTACTATTATACTTGCCTTTGCATATATGTTTTTGCCTTTTGAGAAAATTTTTACAAAAAAAGAAACAACTACTATTGTAAAAAAAGAGATTATAAAAAAAGTTGTCAATCTTCCAGATCATATTGAAAAAAATTCTTTGATTGAACAAAGAGTGTTAGACTCATTAGAAGTTATTCCTTATGATGTACTTTTAAAAGAGATGTTATTTGAGAAAAATTCTTTAGAAATGAATGCACAGTTTTTAAGTAAAGACACCTTTATAAAAGTACTTCAACCTGAGTTTTTAAAATCATATAATTCTGTTAATATAGATTTTAAAGAACATAAAAAAGGAATGGTTTTAGATGCAAATATAAAAGCCAAAGATTTAAAAGATAAAAGAATAAGTAAATTTAGAGATTATAAAGAAGCTTATGAAATAAATGAATTTATTCCAATAATAACAGTAACTGAACAAATAAAAATGCTATTTCCAAAAGATGCAATTGTTACATTTAAATCAAATTTTAATTCAGAAGTTGTAACTTTTAATTACTTAGTAAATATAGTTATTCAAAAGCCTTTAGAGTTTTTTGAAATTATCAATACTTTAAATAATGAACTATATTCAATAAATATTTCTTATCCTCTTAGTTTTGTAAAAACAGAAGCTGGAATTGAAGTTGAGTTTACTTTACAGTTTCATCAAGCTAAATAGTAATAATTTAGCTTGAAAGTTTAATAAATCTTAAATATTTACCAAACTTTTATCTCTTTATAAATTGAATCTCTCTCAACAGGAGAAAATCCAGAATTTTTAATTAAATCTACAAAGTTTTCTAAAGGCATACCATTAGCACTTGCTGCTCCTGCAGCACTTTGAATAGACTCTTTTTCTATTGTTCCATCTAGATCATTTGCACCAAACTCTTGAGCTAATAATGCAAGTTTAACAGTAGATGTAACCCAATAAGCTTTTAAGTGAGGAATATTATCTAAAAGTATTCTAGAAATAGCCATTGTTTTTAAAATTTCTTGACCCGTTAAAAACTCTTTTACTTTTAGAAAGTTATTCTCTTTTTGATATACAAGAGGAATGAATGCATTAAAGCCAGCAGTTTTATCTTGTAAATCTCGTAGTCTTAGCATATGATCAATTCTATGCTCTCTATTTTCAATATGACCAAAAAGCATAGTTGCATTACTTTGGTGACCTTTTTTATGCCAAAGTTCATGAATTTCAAGCCATTGTTGTGAAGTTACTTTTCCTCCACAAATTCTTTTTCGAACTTTTTCATCAAAAATTTCAGCTCCCCCACCAGGCATTGAGTCAACACCACTTTCAATCATTTTATTAATGATCTCTTCATATGATAAATTATACTCTTCAGACAAAAAATGAATCTCTGCTGCTGTTAGAGCTTTTACATGAATATGAGGAAACTTATCTTTTATTTTTCTAAATATATCTAAATACCATTCTAATCCTGTTTCAGGATTATGTGCTGAAACAATATGTACTTCTTTTATATCTTTTTTTGAAGAATTTTCAACCATCTCCATAATCTCTTCATGTTTTAAAGTATAAGGCTTAGGATTTTTTCTACTTGCACTATAAGCACAAAATTGACATACATCTTTACAAATATTTGTTGGATTTATATGTCTATTAATATTAAAATATGTTTTTTTACCATGTTTTTCTTCTCTTATCTTATTTGCATAAGAAGCTAAGGTAAAAAGGTCTAAATCATAAAGTTTTATTGCATCTTCATATGATAGTCGTTCATTCTTATCTAATTTTTCTATTATACTCATTTGTCTCTCTTTTTAATACTTATATTTTTATTTACAATCAAGGTCTTTAGAATATTTTCCATGATTGCTTCTATGAATAAAACCTACACATTGTTTATTTAAATCAAGATCATCAAATACAATTTTGTAGACTGTACTTTTTACTCTTGTCTCTTTATCTTCAACATTCATTTTATTTATTACTTTTACATTTTTTACATTTTCATGTTCTAAAGTATTTAATACTTCTTCCATTTTCATACTTTTTGTTTCTTGAATAAAAAGAAAGCCAATAAAACATAACAATGCCATTATAGAAATTATTATAACTGTCTTTTTTGGAAGTTTTCTTACTGTTGGATTACTCATAAATTAATCTCACTTAAAGGTCTAAAAGAATCATCTTCCTCTCTATAATATTCAATCTCTCCTGTTGCAATATTATAATACCAACCATGAATTTCTAATTCTTTACTTTTTAAAAGTCTTTTTACATCAGGATAAGTCAAGAGATTATCCAGTTGATGTCTTATAGAGTTTCTTTCTGTTGCTCTATACATCTCTTCTGCATTAGTGAATTTTTTATTTCGTAATGTTCTTTCTTTTGCTTTCATTCCAAGATTTAACCAAGTTTTAATATGAACTAAAGATTCATTATCAGGAATCTCTTCATATAAACTTTTACATGCTCCACAATGTGAATGTCCACAAATGATAATATGCTTTACTTTTAAAACTGAAACAGCAAATTCTATAGCAGCTGCGCTTCCATGAAAATCTTCATCATGCTTGAATGGAGGAACAAAATTACCAACATTTCTTAGGATAAACATATCTCCTGGCTTAGTATTTAACATTAAATCAGGGGTAACTCTACTATCTGAACACCCTATAAACATAACATCTGGACGTTGCCCATGGGTAACTAAATCTAATAACTCTTTTTCAATTTTAGGAAAAGTATTTTTTTTAAAATCTAAATTTCCTTTAATTAAATTTTCTAATGGCATTTTATTTTCCTAAACTTTTTATAACTTTTATATCTTTTAAAGTTATTGCTGTTATTTTTTTTATTGAATCTTTTTCTTCATCATCTATAAATCTATATTCAATCAAATAATCAATTTTATGACATGAAACTAATGTTGTATATTTTGAAAACTTTATACTTTCACAATTTTTCATATTTAGCATATTTTCATTTGCAAAAGATAAAATAGAAAGTATAGATAAAATTAAAAATTTCTTCATCTTAACCTCTTTAATATTTTACATGATTTATTTAAGTCTTCAGAACTTACATCAATTTTGGCAATTAGCCTTATTATTGCACTTTTTACAGTTGGTTGTCTAATAGCACCAAGTAAAAAACCATTTTCTTTTAAAGTCTCTTGAATTTCTAAAACTTTTTTGTTATCAGCAATATCAATAGGGATAATTAAACTATCTGACTTTATACCTAAATTATCATTTATAACTTGTAAATTAGAAGCAATTTTTTCTTTTAATTTTTCTTTATTTTTTAAAATGTACTTTAAAGATTCGTGTGCTAAGGCAATATCAAATAAAGATGGTGCTGTTGTATAAATAACTGCTTTTGCTCGATTAAGTAAAAATTCTATAATAATATTAGAAGCTAAGATATAAGCACCATAACTTCCATAAGCTTTTCCTAGTGTTCCCATTTTTATATGATTTTCTTTTGGTCTTATATTATAATAATCAAAAATTCCAAGTAAATTATTTCCCAAAACACCTGACGAGTGTGCTTCATCAACTATAAGCAAGGCATTTTTTTCATTTGCAAAATCAAATATTTCTTTTGGCGCTAAATCTCCTTGCATAGAATATACTCCCTCTATGGCAATTAGTTTTCGTCCTTTATTATTTGTTTTTTCGAATTTTTCTTTTAAATCTTTAAAATCATTGTGCTTAAAAACTATTATTTGTTTATCATCTAAAAGCTTAGTTGCTAACATTCCACTTGCATGGTACTCTTCATCAATAAATAGGACATCACCTTTTCTAACAAGGGCTTCAATCATTGAAATATTTGCCAAAAAACCACTTCCTACTACTAAGGCATCTTCAAATTTATTAGCTTTTTTTAGAGCATCTTCAAACTCTTTATGGATTAGACTATAACCATTTACTAGTATTGATGCTTTTGGTGCAGTATATTCTTCTTTTAAAACTCTATTATAAGCATTTTCAAAAAGCTGTTTATTTGTAGTTAAACCTAAATAATCATTTGAAGCTAAGTCAATTAAACTCTTGTCGTAGATTTTTCTAGTGCGAAGACGATTAGATTTTTTGATACTATTTAGTTCTTTTGAATACAATAACCTCTCCTATAAATTTTAATATTTTATTGAAAAAGTGATTAAAAAGCGTTAAATTTATTTGAATGCTATTGTTTTGCTATTTAGCTAGGTTAGAATTATTTTACCTACTAATTATAACGTCCTTCATAGTAGTAAAAGAGTAATGGATTTATTCCATGCTCTTTTTTTTAGTAAAACTAATGTGTTGTTTTATTTACCATCAATGTGGCTGTTTCTAATGAAGAGTTTACAAAATCTTTAATATTTAAATCTTTTAAAGTTTTTTTCTCTTTTAGGGAATCAATTCTAACTATAAGTTTAGCATCATTTTTAAAATTTAAAATTGACTCACAAATAAGTCTTTTTTGATTTAAATCTCTTAGTGTTATAATTATGTTAGAGGCTTCTTCTACTTTTAAAGATTCTAAAACAGGAAGCTTTTCTAAGTGACCAAAATATGCCATAAAACCATTTTTTCTAGCAAGTATTACATGTTTTAAATTATCTGAAATTATTACAAAAGATTCATTTTTTTCATCTAATTGATGTGCAATTATTCTTCCTATAGTTGAGTATCCACATATTATTGTGTGATTTTTCTTATTAATAGGAGAAATTTTATCAGATTCATAAAATTCTACAACAAAAATTGAAGCTATTTTATAGATATTATTTACAATAAATGGGGTTATAATCATCGACAAAACAGTAACTAATATTAAAAAGTTAGCTGTATTCTCTTCTAAAAGATTATCTTGTGAGGCAAGGGCAAAAACGGCAAATGAAAATTCTCCAATTTGACAAAGAGCAAGAGCAGCTTTAATTGAATCACTTCTATTTGACTTTCTTCTAATTAAAATATAAATAACAAAAGCTTTTATTATCATAGTTACAATAAAAACTAAAAATACGTAGTGAATATTACTTATAAAAAAAACAAGATCAATTTTTGTCCCAACTGAAAAGAAAAAAGTTCCCAAAAGTAAATCTTTATAAGAAGCAATATCTGATTCAACTTTTATATGATATTTTGATTCAGCAATAATCATACCTGCAATAAAAGCTCCTAATGAGTATGTAAATCCAAGTGTATGAGCTAAAATTGAAGTTCCCATTACTATGGATAATACAGAAGCTAAAAATAGTTCTTCAAGTCTTGTATTGGATGATAAATGAAGTAGCCAATTCATAACTTTTTTACCAATAGTAAACATAAAAAGAATAATAAGGAAAGCGGAGAAAAATGTCTTTAATAAAATTTCATTTAGACTCAAGGTGTCATTTGATAAAAAAGATATTAATAAAAGAATAGGAATTACAGCTAAGTCTTGAAAGACTAATATAGCCGTTGATTTTTCTCCATAAGGTGTATAAATATCTTTTGATTGTTTAAAATAAGTTAAGACTATTGCCGTTGAAGATAAAGAAAAGGCAAGTGATATTATCAAAGAAGAATTTGTATCTATATTAAATATATATTTTGATATTAAATATATAATTGTTGCACTAAGTGATACTTGTAAAAAGCCATTTACAAAAAGAAGCTCTTTCATTTTTTTTAATTTTTCAATTGGCATTTCAAGTCCAATTGTAAACATTAAAAATACAATTCCAAATTCTGCAATTAATTCTAGAGGATCTAAATTTAAGGTATGGTCTAAATTAAAAGCATATGCAATTATTGTCCCTGTTATTATATAACCAATAATATGGGAAATTGATAGTTTTCGTAAAATAATATTTAATATAGTTGCTAATGCAAGGGAACTAAATATGATAAGTAATGTTGTTTCCATTAGGATATTTTATCCAATTTTTAATTTAAAAGAATAAATTATTGTATATGTATTAAGCAACTTGTTTGAATTAGATATAATGCTTTATCAAATACTAAGGCTTAAGAATGTTTATTAAAATCAAAAAATTTTTAGCTCATGGGAAAAATCATATTGTAACAGTGATTTTAAAAGGTCTATTTTGGCTAGCCCCTATTGTTGCAATTTCAATAATAATACTTTGGATATATGAAAAAATGAATACCTTAACTGGTCATTTATTTATGTTAGTAGGTTTCGAACCAACTCAATTTCCAATTTTATGGACTTTTATTGGTGTTGCTTTATTGGCTTTTTTAGCTTATGTTTTAGGCGTATTTATTGAAACAGGTTTAATGAATTTTGTTCATAAGATTTATTCTAAAATTCCAGGTTATGGAACTATTAAAGAATTAATCAATATTTTTAATACTTCAAAATCAGGTGAAAAAAAAGTATTAGTTGTTTTAGTAAAAGGTTTTTCAAAAGAAGAGTATAATATTGGACTAATGTATTCTACTAAAGAATCAATTATAAAAGATCATTATACTGTAGTTTTATCAATGACACCTATTCCAAATGGTGGATATATGTTTGAAACACATAAAGATAATATTTGGGTAATAGAAGAGGCATCTTTTGATGAAAATTTACAATATTTATTATCAATGGGTGTTAAATCTATGGGCGAAATTTTGAAGTGTGAATCTAGAAATATTGAAGAATTTAAAACTATATCAAGTTACCTTAAAGAGAGAGAAAATACAGAAGTCTTAGAAAAATAATTAAATTTTAAAATATTGCTACTAATTAGCTATTTTTGTAACATAAAATAATAACTTTTATGTTAAGCTTCAAATATAAAAACTTCTGCAAGTAGTCAATAATGGGTAATAATAAAAAAGTAACAAGTCATATCACAGAACAAACAGTAATGTTCGCATCAATCACAAAATGGATTTTAATTTCATCTTCAATTGGTGCAATAATTGGTCTTATAGTAGCCTTCTTTTTAAAGCTTTTAGAGTACTGTGAAGAGTCAAGGGTGCTATTACCTTTTAACTATTATTATACACTTCCTTTTGCCTTAGCCTTAACAGTATATATTGTAAAAAAATTTGCTCCCTCCGCTGAAGGTCATGGTACTGAAAAAGTAATTGAATCAGTCCATAAAAATGCAGGAGAGATAAATTTATCTGTAATTCCTGTAAAACTTGTTGCAACAGTTATTACAATATTTTCAGGTGGTTCTGTTGGTAAAGAAGGGCCTGGAGCTCAAATAGGAGCAGCAGCTGCATCTTTTATTGCTACTTTATTTAAATTTTCAAAGAGAGATAGAAAAAAAATGGTTATTTGTGGTATTAGTGCAGGTTTCGCTTCTGTATTTGGTACACCCTTAGCAGGAGCTATTTTTGGAGTTGAAATTTTAATTGTTGGTGTTTTAATGTATGATATTTTATTACCATCAATTGTTGCAGGGTTTTCAGCTTTTTTTGTAGCTAAAATGTTTGGAATAAGTTATACATATTTTGACTTAGCATATTATGTGACTTTCGATTTTAATTATGTTCTTATAGCAAAAGTTGTATTAGCAGGAATATTTTTTGGTTTAGTAGCTGATTTTGTTATTACTACGTTAAAAGCAATTCATAACTTTGCTAAATCAATAAATATTAACTATATTCTAAAAGCATTTTTAGCTGGTCTTTTTATTGTTGCTTTAACATTTATTGTTGGAGACCAATATTTAGGTTTAGGTTTTGAAACTATAAAAGAATCCATCTCCTCTAGTCATGCAGATCATGAAAATATTCCTTGGTATGCATTTATTTTAAAAACTATTTTCACCTCCTTAACTTTAGGTTTTGGTGGTAGTGGTGGAGTTATTACCCCAATCTTTTATATAGGGGCTACAAGTGGAAACTTTTTTGGAAGTTTAGTTGATGGATATATACCTCTTTTTGCTGCTTTAGGTTTTGTTAGTGTTTTAGCAGGTGCTACAAGTGCCCCAATTGCTGCAATTATAATGGCGGTTGAACTTTTTGGTATTCATGTAGGACATTATGCTGCTTTATCTGTTATTATTGCATTTTTAATGACAGGACATAGAAGTGTTTTCCCTTCTCAACTTTTATCCATGAAAAAAAGTGAAGCTATAAATATAAAGCTTGGTGGTGAAATAGTAAATAGTGAAGCAACATATACTACAAAATTCTTTATAAATATGAAAAGGATATTTCGCATAATTTATGTGAAAATTAGAAGAACTTTGCGAAAATAAAGC
The DNA here is from genome assembly GCA_041583235.1 of Halarcobacter sp. Taxonomy (GTDB): domain Bacteria; phylum Campylobacterota; class Campylobacteria; order Campylobacterales; family Arcobacteraceae; genus Halarcobacter. The sequence continues at coordinate 6,424 of JBFHGG010000001.1, read as the reverse complement.
TAAAAAGGTATTATTATAAGAAAAATAAATAAAGGTTTATATATGAAAATAGTTTTATTATATTTATTTATATTTAGTACTACACTTTTTAGCGAAAATATTGTAAATAATAAAAAAATTGATAAAGATAAAAAAGAAAGAATTGAAAAGCAAATAAAAACAGAGATAAAAAGAGAAAAAGAGTATTCCCAAAAACAGACTTTTTATATAGATTTAAAAGGTGCAGAAATAAATGAAGAGTCTTTAAAAGATGTACCAAAATTAGAAGTTGATGATCTTGATATGGATTCTGTATATGATTAAAAAGTAAAAAAAAGAGTGTTGATAATCAAAAATTAAAACACTCTTTTTATTTTTACAAATTAAAAAATAAAATTTGTAGATAAGAAGTTTGATTTATGGTCTCTTAAAATATTAGTCAAAATTTCTTTATTTTCATTATTATCTTTTATTGCAACCATAGACCTTATACTAAAAGCTCTTAATGCATCTCCGACTGATAGTGTACTTTGAGCTGAATCTTTTCTTCCTGTAAATGGAAAAATATCTGGTCCTCTTTGGCATTGAGCATTAATATTAACACGACTTACTTGGTTTACAAAACTATCAATCATTTTTGCAATTTCATCTGAATTATTTCCAAAAATACTTACTTGTTGTCCGTAATCAGATTCCATTAGATATTGCATAGGTTCTTCAATATTTTTATAGGTTAAAATTGGAACTACAGGCCCAAATTGTTCTTCATGATAAACTTTCATATCTTTATTTACGGGATATAAAATAGCTGGAAACATAAATGTATTTTTAATTGTTCCACCATTTTTATTTACCACCTTTGCGCCTTTTGAAATGGCATCATCAATTAAATCTTTTAAATATGCAGTTTTATTTGATTCAGGTAAAGGTGTAATTTGAACATCTTTATCCCAAGGCATTCCAACATTAATCGATTCAACTTTTGCATTAAATTGTTCTAGAAAACTTCCAACAATATTTTCATGAACAAATAGAATTTTTAATGCAGTACATCTTTGACCATTGAAAGATAAACTTCCCGTAAGACATTCATTTACAGCATCTTTAAGATTTGCATCAGGCATTACAATTCCAGCATTTTTAGCTTCTAAACTAAATACAGTTCTTAATCTATTTGGTTTAGGATGATGATGTTGCATAATACTTGCAACTCTTGAACTTCCTATAAATGCCAAAACATCAATATTTCCACTTTGCATTAAAGGTGTTAATAGTTCTGCTCCACTTCCATATAAAGTATTTACAACACCTTTTGGAAAAGCATCTCTAAAACATTCAAGTAAGGGTTGATGTAATAAAACACCAAATTTAGGGGGTTTGAAAATTACAACATTTCCCATAATAAGTGCGGGAATTAAAGTTGTAAATGTTTCATTTAAAGGATAATTAAACGGTCCCATACATAAAGTTATTCCTAAAGGAGATCTTTTAATTTGAGCTAATATTCCTGCTTCTATTTCTAATTGGGAGGTTTTTCTATCTAAATCTTTTAAAGCTTTTATAGTATCTCTAATATATTCAACAGTTCTATCAAACTCTTTTTGTGAATCTTTTAGAGGTTTTCCTATTTCCCACATTAATAAATTTACAACTTCATCTCTTTTCTCTATCATTTTAAAAGTGAATTGTTCAACTGCATTTATTCTTTGACTTACTGACATTTGAGGCCATTGTCCAATTCCATAATTATAAGCTTCTTTTGCAGAATTCAATGCTTCATAGGCTTCTTTTTCAGTAAGTTCAGGATAACTTCCAATTTTTACTTGCTTATTATCATTTAAACAAATAGGGGATAAAACATCATGCTTTTTACCTGTCCACTGTTTAATTGCACCATTTATTAAATACTGATCTTGGTTTATCTCTTCTTTTAGTCTATACTCTTTGGGAATATCATTTTTTGAAGGAAATATGTTTTCAAATTTTGTTTTTTGAGTATTCATTTTAATCCTTATAATTTGTTATAACATTATAATGATATGAAATTTGTGATTTCTTGAAAATATAAGATTATTCTTTTTATTTAAGATTATAGTTTTTAAAAGATTTTAAAAGGTGATATTTTCCAAAAATTCAATATCATTTTCTACTACAATAATTGCATCAATACAAAAACTGATATTTAATTTTTTAATTTGTAGATAATAATCAACACTTCGTTTTAATTTTGAAAGTTTTGATTTAGTAATATTATTAACTGCAACTTCATAATCATCAGCAGACTTAACTTCCACAAAATGAAGAGTCTCATCTTGCCTAGCAATAATATCTATTTCCCCTAGTTTTTTAGCATAGAAATTTTGTTCAACAATTTTAAAACCTTTAGAATTTAAAAATTCACAAGCTTTTTCTTCTGCAATATCACCTTTTTTACGACTCAATATTTTTTCTTATTTTGAATATAAATTAGAGTATTTTTTACTTTTTTTGAAAAAAGTAAAGGCATTATCAGCCCCCTCCTACAAATTGTAATAATTCTAATTTATCATCATTTTTAAGAATATAACTATTCCATTCATCTTTTTTTACAATTTCCATGTTAACTGCTGCTGCCATTACTTTATCTTCAATTTTTAATTCACTAATAACTGCTTGAAGTGTAGAGTTTAAATTAAACTCTTTTTGTTCACCATTAACAATTAAACTCACTGTATTCATAATATACCTTTATTTTTCATCTGTAGATTTTATCTAATTTTTCTTTTATTTCAATCAAATAGCTTATTTACTTTCTAATTCTTAATTTTATATATAAAATAATCTTTTATAATAATTTTTATTTATTTAAATATTAGAAAATAGTAAAATATCTTATAGAATAAAAAGGATTTTTATGAAAATAGAGTTAGTTGAAAATATAAAACAATTTGATTTAGAAGTAATATTTATTAAGAGCTTTAAAAACCTTGATAAAGAGACAAAAAAAGTTTTAGAAGATTTTTCTTTTGAAGCAAAAGAAGCTTCAAGCTTATTACTTACTGATTCAAAGAAATTATATATAGGTGCTTCTAAATTAAAAAATGAAGATTTAAAAATAGTAGCTAATAATGCAATAAAGGAATTAAAAAAATATAAGTTTAAAAGAATTAGAATATCATTAGTTCAAAATAAAAAAGAGTTAGAGCTAAAGGGTTTAGTTGAGGGACTTTTACTAGGCTTTTATGAATTTAAGAAATATAAATCAAAAGTGGATACAAAAAGCATTAAATTTGATATTTTTATTGATATAAATGAGAGTAAAAATGATAAAGAAAAACTAAATAATGAATTAAAAAGTACAAAAATAATATGTTCTAGTGTTAATATGGTTAGGGATATTGTAAATACAACACCTGAAGATTACAATCCACTAACAATGGCAAAAGATGCAAAAAAAATTGCTGAGAAAAATTCTTTAGAATGTAAAATCTATGGTGAAGAGTATTTACTTGATAATAAAATGAATGCTATGTTAGCCGTTGGTCGTGCTTCAAGACATGAGAGTCAATTAATACACTTAATATATAAGCCAAAAAATCCAAAAGGAAAAATTGTTGTTGTTGGAAAAGGTTTAACTTATGATTCGGGAGGATTAAGTCTAAAGTCTTCTGAGGGAATGGTTTCAATGAAATGTGACAAAAGTGGTGGAGCTGCAGTTTTAGGAATAATGAATTCCTTAAAAGATTTGAATTATGACTATGAAGTTCATGGAATAATTGGTGCAGTTGAAAATATGATAGGTGGTGATGCATATAAACCTGATGATGTTTTAAAAGCAAGAAATGGTGTAACTATTGAAGTGCGAAATACGGATGCTGAAGGACGTTTAGTTTTAGCTGATTGTTTATGTTATGCACAAGATGAAATAAAAGATATTGATTATATTTTTGATATGGCAACATTAACAGGAGCTTGTATAGTTGCTCTTGGTGAATATACAACAGGAGTAATGGGTCATAGTGAAAAACTTAAAAATAAATTTGCAAAAGCTTCAAATGATTCAGGAGAGTTAGTTGGATTCTTACCTTATAATAGATATTTACCTGCTTTAATAAAAAGTTCTATTGCAGATATTACTAATAGTGCAAGTTCAAGAGCAGGAGGTTCAATAACAGCTTCCATGTTTTTAGATAATTTTATAAAAAAAGAGAATAAGAAAAAATGGCTACATTTTGATATAGCAGGAGCTGCATACAAAGAAAAAGCATGGGGATATAATCCTTATGGTGGTTCTGGAGCTGGTGTTAGAATGATGTTAAAGTTTATAGAGAATTTGGAAAAGTAAGTAGTTAAAAACTGCTTACTTTTCATGATATATTAAAGGAGGGGAAAGTTTAAATCTTTTCTCTGCTTTTCTGTTTCATTTTTTCTAAAAAAATGAAAGGAAGAATAATTTAATATCTAGCCTCATACTTTGGATACAAATTTATAACACTTCTTTCAAACTCCTCTTCAAACATAGAGTAGTTTTTTATATCATCTGGTACTTCTTGAGCTAAAATTTCAAAGGTATTAAATCCATTTTTAACAGCAAAAATTAACTTTTTTTCTAAATATCTTAAATATCTAATATTTTCATCAATTACTTTTTTTGAATAAACAACTTTTCCATGACCTGGAACTAAAACATCAAATTCTAGTTTTTTTAGTTTTTCTAAAGTACTAATCCATTTTTCTAAATCTGCGTGGGGAGTTGATAAAGCTCTTTTGTTGAATACTAAATCTGAGGCATATAAGGTTTTTGTATTTTTATCTAATATTGCTATATCATTTTCTGTATGACCCTCAAAATATAAAATTTCTAATTCATAATCATCTAAAATTAGTTTTTTTGAATCAAGAAGTTTATTAGGAGCATAAGCTCTTGTTGAATATGTTGTCTCTCCAATAAGACCTATCATATTAGAAACATATTTTTCACCATTGTTTTTTATATCATTTTTTGTATATTCTGTGGCAAAAATAGTACTTTTTTCAAAAGCCTTATTCCCTAAAAAATGATCAGGGTGATGGTGAGTATTTATTACATATTTTATAGGATTCTTAGTTATTTTAGATATTTGTTTTTTTACTGCATTTGCATAAGCTACTGTTGTTCCTGTATCAATAAGAATTACTGAATTTTTAGTAACAATAAATGCGGTATTAGAAATATCTCCTGCATTTTCTTTTGAAAAATACTCTTCTTTCCCATAAAAATAGTAACTATTTTTGGCTACTTTTTCTGCTTTTAAATTAAAATCAAAAGAGAATAGATTCAAAGAAATAAAAGCAATTATAAGTAATATTTTCATGGTAATTTCAATTCAAATTCATTTGCATCATTATCTAAAAACTTTAATCTAAGTTCTTCAAAACTTTTTTTAGTTTCAAGTGTGATTCTAGGATTTTCACTTATTGCTGCACTTGTAGTTAATGTAGTTAAAAGTTGTTTATCTTGATTTCTTATTTCAATTTTTTCTATAAAGAATGCAACATTACCAAAAATAAGTCCTGTTTCCATTGGATGAAAAATAGAAAACTTAATTCTTTTTTGTTCTTTTTTATCAAAAACTTTACCTTTTGATTTTCCTAAGTTATCGTTAAGTGTACTATTAGATGAAGCTTGACTTGAAATATCACATCCTCCTCCATTACTATTTATATTTATACTTCCTATATGCCACAAACCTTTTGAATCTTTAATCAAAGCTCTAAGAGGTGTTTCTTGTGCAACTTTTATATTTGTAGCAAAAATTGGTAAAAAATTGTCTGTATCCATTTCAACAATTTTAGTTATAGGATTTAAATCAGCAAAAATAATCATCTTTTTTGCATCTTTTATTTTTGAAGCATTTATATAAATTGGCACTTGAACAGGATTATCTGCAAAACTTGGAACTTTCATTTCAATATTTTCATCATCAAAAATATATTTTTGATCACCTATTGTTTCTTTTAATATATATTCAAAAGTAGGTGAAGATATGGGGTTTTTTGCTTCTAAATTAATAAAACCTAAAAAAATAGCGGCTATAAAAAATATATTTCTCATGATAATCCTTTTATTGTGTTCTAGCAATTGGGGCTAAATAATTAACTCCATATTTGTTGAATATTTTTTCAATATTTCCATTCTCATAATTTTCATAAATAAGTCCATCAATATGATAAGAAAGTGGTCTATAACTAGAATGAACAGCAGTTGCTATATCCCAGTGTGATTTTATTTGAGGAATTTTATTGGTCATATAATATTTATCTTTATTGTTATTAAAGTCTAAAAGATATTCTAACTGTGATTTTAAACCAGCTATTGCATCAAGTTTTCCTTCTTTGAAATCTTTGAGGGCATCTAAAAAGTTAAAATAGTGTTTAACATTTTTATTAATCATTCCTCTAGCAAAACCTGTTAAATGCATATCAG